>DASZJC010000594.1:0-1586 GCA_035948495.1 Xanthobacteraceae bacterium
AGACCGGCTGGCGCGCCGCCGGCGCAATTGGACGCCGGAGGCGGCCCGCGGCGAAGGTGAAGCCGGTGCGGGCCGCAATGGCGAAAGAGAGTGATTCCGGCCCGAGATAGTCAGCCGCAATGCGTGTCATACCAACGGCCCCAAACTCTGACTCGTCATGCCCCGCGAAAGCGGGGCATCCAGTAGACACTCACGCAGCAGTTATATCTGATACGGCGGTGGTTACTGGATTGCCCGCTTTCGCGGGCAATGACGACTGAACAGGTTATTGCGTAGTTCTGTTGGTATCAGTGGGTCAAATCTCGAACTCGAGCCCGATCTCCATGATCTGCGCGCTCGGGATGTTGAAATACGCGCCCGGCCGCTGGGCGTTGTGATGCATGAACGCGAACAGCGCTTCGCGCCAGCGCGCCATTCTGTGCCGGCGGCCGATCGGGATGATGGTCTCGTGGCCGGTGAAGTAGGTGACCTGCGCCAGGTCGCATTGCGCGATCAGCCCGCGCGCCACCGCCACCGCGAGTCCCTTGGGGACGTCGGGCTGCTCCATGAAGCCGAAGCGCAACTCGACGCGCGAAATTCCCTCGGAGATGGGCGTGACGGAGACGCGCTCTTCGTCCGCCACCCGCGGCGTTTCCGTCATCGTCACGGCGACGAGCAAGACCCGTTCGTGCAGGACGCCGTTGAACTTGAGATTTTGCGAGAGCGCGAGCGGCACGCCCTGCGTCATGCGGCCGAGCACCACCGCGGTGCCGGGGATGCGGACGGCCGGAACGCGCTTGAGCTGTTCGATGAATTGTTTCGAGCGCAGGCGCACCTCCAGGCGCACTGCGTCCATGATCTCCTCGCCCTTGCGCCAGGTGAGCATGAGGAAGGAGATGACCAAGGCGATGAGCAGCGGGAACCAGCCGCCCTCGAACAGCTTGGTCGAGGTCGACGCGAAAAATATGAGGTCGAGGACGAGCAGGCTGCCGTTGACCCCGTAGACGATCAGGGGATTGTACTTCCAGTGCAGGGCGACGAACGTCGCCATCAGGGTCGTGATCGCCATCAGCAAAGACACGGCGATGCCGAAGGCGCCGGCGAGCGCGTCCGACGAGCCGAAGCCGACGACCGCCGCCAGCGTTCCCGCCGCGAGCGTCCAGTTGACGAACGGGACGTAGATCTGCCCGATCTCCGAGCCGGTGGTGTGGACGATGTTCATGCGCGGCAGAAACCCGAGCTGGATCGCCTGCCGGGTGAGCGAATAGGCGCCGGAGATGATCGATTGCGAGGCGATCACGGTGGCGACCGTGGCGAGCGCGACCAGCGGGTAATGCGACCATAACGGCGCAAGCTCGTAGAACGGGCTCTCGAGCGCGGTGGGCTGGGTGAGCAGCAGGCCGCCTTGGCCGAAATAGTTGAGCGTCAGCGCGGGCAGCGCCAAGCCGAACCAGGCGACGCGGATGGGGAACGGGCCGAAGTGGCCCATGTCGGCATAGAACGCCTCGCCGCCGGTCACCGCCAGGAACGCGCCGCCGATCACCGCGAACGCCAACGGCCCCGCGTGCCACAGATAGGTGACCGCCGGCAGCGGGCTCAACGCGGCG
>DASZJC010000595.1:0-4535 GCA_035948495.1 Xanthobacteraceae bacterium
TTGCGGCTCTCGATCCGGTGCACCAGCCCCTGGGCGAGCAGGAAATCGAGCGCGCGGTAGACCGTGATCGGCGCCGGCCGCGGGCCACGCTCGGCCAGCCGGTCGATGATCTCGTAGGCGCCGAGCGGCCGGTGGCTCGCCGCCAGCGCCTCGAGCACGTGGCGCCGGGTCGGGGTGAGGCGCTCCCGGCGCGCGGCGCACAGCGCCTCCGCGTGCGCCATGGCGTCGGCCGAGCAGCGGCCGTGGTCATGGTCGGGAGCGGGAAATATCGCGGAGGACTTCACTGGCTGGGCCTCATTCCACGCTGGACCCCCTCATTCTAGCGGGCGCAAGCGGTCGCGGAAATGTGACGCACCGGGCCGGATTTATGTTGCAATGCAGCAAAATCCGCCTAGGTTCCGGCCATCCGACACCCAGGAGCCAATTCATGCTCAACGGCAAGGCTGCCGTCGTCACCGGCTCGACCTCCGGCATCGGGCTCGCCACGGCGCGCGCGCTCGCCCGCGCCGGCGCCAACGTGGCGCTCAACGGCTTCGGCGATGCGGCCGAGATCGAGGCGATCCGCGCCGGCATCGAGAAGGAGTGCAAGGTCAAGGCGTTCTACGTCGCCGCCGACATGACCAAGCCGGCGGAGATCGCCGCCATGATCAAGACCGCCGAGAAGGCGTTCGGCTCGGTCGACATCCTGGTCAACAACGCCGGCATCCAGCACGTCGCGCCGATCGAGGAGTTCCCGATCGACAAGTGGGACGCGATCATCGCCATCGGGCTGTCGGCGGCGTTCCACTCGATCCGCGCCGCGGTCCCCGGCATGAAGGCGCGCAAGTGGGGCCGCATCGTCTGCACCGCCTCGGCCCATTCGCTCGTCGCCTCGCCGTTCAAGGCGGCCTATATCTCGGCGAAGCACGGACTTGCCGGCCTGCACAAGACGGTGGCGCTCGAAGTCGCGGCCTTCGGCATCACCGCCAACTGCATCAGCCCCGGCTACGTGTGGACGCCGCTGGTCGAGCGGCAGATCCCCGACACCATGAAGGCGCGCAACCTCACCAAGGACCAGGTGATCAACGAGGTGCTGCTCGCCGCCCAGCCGACCAAACAATTCGTCACCGCCGACCAGGTGGCGGCGCTCGCGGTCTATCTGTGCTCGGATGCCGCCGCCCAGATCACCGGCGCCAACCTGTCGATCGACGGGGGCTGGACGGCGCAGTGATGCCGGCGGCCAAACCGCAGCCCCGCAAGAAGATCAACCTGGCGCTGCAAGGCGGCGGCGCGCACGGCGCCTTCACCTGGGGCGTGCTCGACCATCTGCTGCAGGACGAACGCCTCGTGATCGAGGGCATCTCCGGCGCCTCGGCCGGCGCGCTCAACGCGGTGATGCTCGCCGACGGGCTTGCCCGCGGCGGGCCCGAAGAGGCGCGCAATCGCCTCGCCGAGTTCTGGCGCGGCGCCAGCGCCGACGGCAACCTGCCGCGCGTGCAGCGGCAGGTGATGGACCGGCTGTTCTCGTTCCTGCCGTTCGAAGGCTCGCCGGTGCAGGCCTGGCTCGACGTGCTCTCGCAGTTCGTCTCACCCTACGACTTCAACCCGCTCAACATCAATCCGCTCAAGGAGCTGATCGAGAAGTTCGTCGATTTCGACGCCGTGCACCGCTGCACCGATCACCAGCTCTTCGTCTCCGCCACCAACGTCTCGACCGGCCGCCTGCGCGTGTTCGCCGGCGCCAAGGTGACGGCCGACGTGGTGATGGCGTCCGCCTGCCTGCCGACCTTGTTCCGCGCGGTCGAGATCGACGGCGTGCCCTATTGGGACGGCGGCTACATGGGCAATCCGGCGATCTTCCCGTTCTTCCGCGCCACCGAGACCGAGGACGTGCTAGTCGTCCAGATCAATCCGCGGGTGCGCCACATCGCCCCCACCTCGTCCCAGGAGATCATGAACCGCATCAACGAGATCACGTTCAATTCCTCGCTGATCGCCGAGTTCCGCGCCATCGATTTCGTGCGCCGGCTGATCGACCAGGAACGGCTGCCGCGCGGCACCGGCCCGGGCGAATACCGCCGCGTCAACGTGCACCGCATCGCGCTCGACGAGGCGTTCCGCAAGCTCACCGCGGCGAGCAAGCTCAATTCGGACTATGATTTCTTCGTCATGCTGCGCAACGGCGGCCGCCGCGCCGCGCGCAATTTCCTCGACGCCCATTTCGACGACCTCGGCCGCGACGGCACGATCGACCTGCGCGCCGAGGCGCAGGCGGAGTGGGCGTGATCCCGAAAATAAACGCCCCGGATCGGCGCCCATTTTTCGGCAAAATGCTCTAACCTGCCGCGAAACCGACGGTCGGAAATCCGAACGCCCGGCCGCATCGCCGCGGGAGGACTTGCCATGCTGAAGCGTCGCACCGTTCTCGAAGCGGCGGTCGTCGGGGCCGCCGCCTTAGCCATGCCTTGGGTCGCGCGGGCGCAGGCGTCGCCGCAGCTGAGCCTGCTCACCTGGAACATCGCCGACCAGGAGCAGCTGTTCAAAGCCGAGTTCGCCGACTTTCAGAAGACGCATCCCGGCGTCGAGATCGAGTGGCTCGACAAGAAGGGCACCGAGTTTCCGGCGTTCTATCAGACCCAGCTCGTCGCCGGCACGCCGCCGGACATCGTCGACCTGCAGGGCGCGTTGTGGGTCGAATACGCGGCCGGCGGAGCGCTGCTCGATCTGACCCCCTATCTCGCCCGCGAACCGGAGGTCGCGAAGCTCTACAACGCCGACTACCTCGCCGGATGGCAGTACCTGGGCAAGAACTACATGCTCCCCTTCTACATTTCCAAGACGCTGCTCTACTACAACAAGACCATGTTCGCCGCCGCCGGGCTGTCGGCGCCGCCGCAGAGCTTCGACGAGATGATCAGCTTCGCCGAGAAGATGGCGCACGGCGAGAAGACCGGATTCCTCACCCTGAACTTCGACTGGCTCTACTGGCCGCTGTTCAAGATGAACGGCGTCGACCTGCTCACCCCGGACCTCAAGCGGGCGGCCTTCAACACGCCGCAAGCGCTCGAGGTGCTCACGCGCCTTGCCAGCGCGACCGAGAGCGGCGCAATCAACAAAACCTCGTGGACCGGCCGCTGGGTCGAGCCCAACGGGGCGTTCGCCGGCAATACGGTCGGCATGTTCCACGCCCATTCCTCGGCCTATTTCTTCGTCAAGGGCCAGGGCGCGTGGATCAATCCCGACACGCTCGGCGTGGCGCAGGCGCCCGGCTACTGGTCGACCCCGACGAACCACGGCTTCGGCATTTCCTCGAGCTGCAAGAACCCGGCGCTCGCCTGGGAGTTCATCAAGCATCTCACGGGAGACAAGTGGGCGACCGAACTCGCCAAGATCCGCAAGCTCAATACCGGCAACATCGCGGCCGACCGCCAGGGCCTCAACGCCATCCGCGCCGAGGACCCGCTCGGCGCCGAGGTGCTGGCAACCCAGCTCGAACACACCGATCTGCTCACCGGCAACTGGCCGCTGCCGTTCGACGCCCAGCTCAAGGATGCGTTTTATCCGGAAATCCAGAACGCCGTGCTCGGCCGCAAGCCGCCCAAGGCGGCGCTCGCGGACGCCGAACGCGCCGTCAGCAAGCTCCTGAGCCGCCACGGTTGAGGTCCGGGCAGCGGCGCGATGGCCTTGCCTCGGAGCCGGCGTGCGGGCGGAAGACTCCGCCAGGCTGCGCTGATCTGGTGCTTTGTCGTCCCCGCGCTGGCGATCCTCCTCGTCTATCGCATCATCCCGCTCGCTTGGAACGTCGTGCTCTCGTTCGAGGAGTGGTCGCCGCTGCGGCCGGCGCGGTGGGTGGGACTGGCGCAATACCAGGAGATGCTGTTCGACGACGACGTCTTCTGGCAGGCCCTGTGGAACACGCTCGCGTTCATCGCCAGCGCGCCGCTCGGCATCGCCATCGCCCTCGGCCTGGCGCTGCTGGTCGACGCCGACATCCGCGGCCGCAACGTCTATCGCACCGTCGTCTTCCTCTCCTATCCGCTGATGACGGTGGCGGTCGCCATCATCTGGCGCTGGATGTTCGACGAGCGCGTCGGCCTCATCAACTACGTGGCGCGCTTGCTTCACCTCGTCGACAAGCCGATCCCCTTTCTCGACTCGTTCGCATGGGCCCTGCCCTCGGTCATCGTCGCCAACGTCTGGCAGATGCTGGGATTCTACATGATCATCCTGCTGGCCGGGCTGCAGCATATCCCACCCGAGCTCAACGAGGCCGCGGCGATCGACGGCGCCGACGGCCGCCGCCGGTTCTTCCGCATCACGCTTCCGCTGCTGCGCTCGTCGCTGTTCCTGTGCTTCGTGATCGGCATGGTCAACTCCGTCACCAGCTTCGACCTCGTCTACGTCATGACCGGCGGCGGGCCCGGGCGCGCAACCGAGCTGTTGGTGACCTACATCTACAAGCTCGGTTTCGTGCAGACCCGGTTCGACTACGCGGCAGCCGTCACGGTGTTCTTCTTCGCGTTGTTGGTCGGCATTGCGGCGCTCGCCAACCGCTT
>DASZJC010000596.1:0-7654 GCA_035948495.1 Xanthobacteraceae bacterium
CGGCTGGACCGCGCCGTTGCCGCCGCAGGACACGGAACTTTTCCTGCGCGAGTTCTACACCGCCCAGCGCGCGTTTCTCGAACGCGAACAGCTGTTCGGCAAGCCGCGCGCGGACAAGTACGGCGGCGCTCAGCCTGGAGCATAAGGCCGCGGCGCAGCGCGCGACCGCGACGGGCGTCCCCGGTCAGTCGAACACCGATGCGATCTGGTGGACGTCGACGCCCTCCTTGGCGACGCGCAGGTCGTGATACGTGACCACCACGAAGACCGCATAGAAAGCGCCCCACGCGCCGGTCCACGCCAGGGTCCCGAGCGTCACCAACACCGTGCTTCCGGTCAGCCCGAGCAGCGCCCCGATCACTCCGCTGACGATCCCTGCGCCGATCACGAGCAGCAGGACCATTCCCAAAATCTTCCAGCGATGGCCCTTGGTGAGTTCGCTGCTGCGGCCCATGCTCGCGAGCGGCCCGAGTTGCTCGACGACGCAGGCCGGCGTCGCGACGAACCACATGAGGGCAAGGATCACTCCGGGCACGACCAGAAGCAGGAAGCCGACCATGAGTCCGATCGAGACGCAGATCGCGAGCCCGATGATCGGAAAGAACCGGCCGAGGCCAATCCTCAGGCAATCGCCGAGGCTGACGGGCCTCCCACGCATATCCTGGAAAGCGCCATAGAGCACGATCGCTTGCGCCAGCGTACCGAGGACGATCGACAGGAATATGCCGAGCAACATTTTACCAATGGCGCCCGCGGCGACGCCGCGTGCGGCATCCCCGATCCACAGAATCCGTGGCAGCCCGGCGACGAGCGTTACCACGAAGAACGTGAGGAAATTTCGCGAGAGCACCGCGCCAGCCCGGCTGAATACTTGGCCGATGCGGAATTCGCCCGCCGCCGCAGGCGCGGCTGCAGATATGTTCGCCATGGATGCCCCCGATTGGCCTTTACCGGCTTGGTTGCGGCCGGCCGACGCGGTTCGACTCGGGGGCAAGATAGCCAGTAAGCGCACGGAGCGACAAGTCTCGGTCCGACACAGCGTTGAGGAAAGGTTGAACGGACGGCAGATTTGCCGGCCCGCGGCGAAAGCTGCTATCTGGGCCATGACCACCGCTCGATCCCCCGGAGCCCTCCCGTGTCGCGCTGCGCCTACGTCAACGGCCGCTATCTCCCGCTGCGCCAGGCGGCCGTGAACGTCGAGGATCGCGGCTACCAGTTCGCCGACGGCGTCTATGAGGTATGCGAGGTGAGGGACGGGCGCCTCGTCGACGAGCGGCGCCACATGGACCGGCTGGTCCGCTCGCTGAGCGAGCTGCGCATCCCGATGCCGATGTCCCGTGCCGCGCTGGCGGCGGTGCTGCGCGAGACGGTCGGGCGCAACCGGGTGCGCGACGGCATCGTCTATCTGCAGGTCACCCGCGGGGTCGCGCGGCGCGACCATGCGTTTCCATCCCCCGGAACGTTGCCGAGCGTGGTCGTCACTGCCCGCAGCCACGATCGCGCCGCCAACGAGCGGATCGCCGCCGAAGGCATTGCGGTCGTCACCGTCCCGGAAAACCGCTGGCCGCGCGTCGACATCAAATCGGTGTCGCTCCTGCCCAACGTGCTCGCCAAGCAGGCGGCGCGGGAGGCCGGGGCCAAGGAGGCATGGTTCGTCGACGCGGCCGGCCGCGTCACCGAGGGCTCCTCGACCAACGCCTGGATAGTCACCCGCGACGGCAAGCTGGTGACCCGCCACACCGACCACGCCATCCTGCGCGGCATCACGCGGACCGTCCTCCTCGACCTGCTCAAGGACCAGGACCTGCGGCTGGAGGAGCGGCCGTTCAGCGTGGAAGAGGCCTATGCGGCCCGGGAGGCGTTCGTGACTTCGGCGAGCCAGATCGTGATGCCGGTGGTGCGGATCGACGGCCGGCCGGTCGGCAACGGGGCGCCCGGCCTGCTCGCGTCGGCGTTGCGGCGCGATTTCCATAAATACGCGGAAAGCGCCTGAAATCAGCATTCCGGGGCAAAGTCGCCGCCAACTTGGGCTTGCGCGCCACCCTGACGTACCATCTAATAGCATGGCCAATCCTGTCGCGCGTCGGGTTCCGGCGACGGGGCGAAGCAAAATGACAAGAATAGCTCGCGGGGAGGGGCTCGCGAGCCAATAACGGATCACGGCAATGGCAGCCGATCGCGCGCAAAATCTGCAGGACACCTTTCTCAATCACGTCCGAAAAAGCAAAACGCCGCTTACCATTTTTCTGGTGAACGGGGTGAAGCTCCAGGGCGTCGTAACCTGGTTCGATAATTTCTGCGTGCTGTTGCGTCGAGACGGCCACTCGCAACTCGTCTACAAGCACGCCATATCGACGATCATGCCGGGTCACCCGATCCAGCTGTTCGAAGGCGCCGAGGAGGCGTCGGCAACCGGGGAAAAGGTCTGATTGGAGCCGCGCCGCCGCGACACGCTCCCTGATCGACTGAGCCCGCCGGAGCGCGCGGGAAGCGGCCGTGCCATGGTGGTCGAGCCGTGGCTGCGCCGACGCGCGGTTGCCGGTCAGGCGGCCTCCGCCGAAGCCTCCCGATCCCCCGCGGCGCGGCTGGAAGAGGCCGTCGGGCTCACCCGGGCCATCGATCTCGAGGTGGTCGAGGCGGGGCTCGCGCCGCTCGTCGAAATCCGGCCGGCCACCTACCTGGGCAAGGGCAAGGTCGAGGAGATCGCCGGCATCGTCAAAGGCTCCGGCATCCACGTGGTGGTGATGGACTGCCCGGTCTCGCCGGTGCAGCAGCGCAATCTGGAGAAGGCGTGGAACGCCAAGGTGCTCGACCGCACCGGGCTGATCCTGGAAATCTTCGGCCGGCGGGCGCGCACCCGGGAAGGGGCGCTGCAGGTCGAGCACGCGCACCTGACCTACCAGAAGAGCCGGCTGGTGCGCTCCTGGACCCACCTGGAGCGCCAGCGCGGCGGTTTCGGCTTCCTCGGCGGCCCGGGCGAAACCCAGCTCGAGGCCGACCGGCGGGTGATCGAGGAGCGGATCGCGCGCATTGAAACCGAGTTGGAGCGGGTCAAGCGCACCCGCAAGCTCCATCGGCTGAGCCGCAAGCGCGTGCCTTATCCGATCGTCGCGCTGGTCGGCTACACCAACGCCGGCAAGTCGACCCTGTTCAACCGGATCACCCGGGCGAGCGTGCTCGAGGCCGACATGCTGTTTGCAACCCTCGATCCCACCCTGCGGGCGGTCGCGCTGCCGGCCGGCGGCAAGGTGATCCTTTCCGACACCGTCGGGTTCATCTCCGATCTGCCCACCATGCTGGTGGCGGCGTTTCGGGCGACGCTCGAGGAAGTGATCGAGGCCGACCTGATCCTGCACGTGCGCGATGTCTCCCATGCGGACAGCGAGGCCCAGGCGCGCGACGTCGAAAAGGTCCTGCGCGAACTCGACGTCGATCCGAACGACCGGCACCGCCTGATCGAAGTGTGGAACAAGATCGATCGCCTCGACGCCGAAGCGCGCACGCGCACGGTCAACGTGGCGGCGCGGCAGGACGGCGACAGCCGGCCGATCCTCGTGTCGGCGCTGACCGGGGAGGGGCTCGATCGATTGAGCGCCGCGATCGAGGCGCGTCTGGCGGAAAGCCGCACCATGCTCGACCTCGTGCTCGATCCGGCCGACGGCGCCGGGGTGAGCTGGCTCCATCGCAACACCGAGGTGATGGCAAAGTCGATGCGCGCGGACGGGCAATATGCGGTCAAAGTCCGCGTCGATCCCACCAAGGCCGAGATCGTGCGGCGCAAGTATGTCGCGGCGGGTCCTTGAGGCCAAAAGGAAGCGGTTTTCCGCGGCGTTTCATGCTTCAAGCGAAGGACTCCAGGGAATTCCCTTTGAAGGCTTGTTGATTGCCGTGAGCGCAAACTAATCGGCAACGTTGCCGAAAAGTCACAGCCTCCGAAGACGCCTCGGTGGTAACTTTATCCGGGGACAAAGGGGGCGGTCATGAAAAAGCTCGTCGTCGGGACAATCGCGCTTTCCGCGGTCGGATTGGCAAATGGCGCGTTCGCCGCCGACATGCCGGTGAAGGCGCCGATCCTCGCACCGATCATCTACAACTGGACCGGCTGTTATGTGGGCGGTAACGCCGGCTGGAAGTGGGGCCGGTTCACCGAATCCGCCGACACGACAGCCGGTATTGTTGCAAGCGCGCCGCCGACACCTTTCCCCGCCGGTCACATCGACCTCGATCACCTGGAAACGAGCTCGGGTGCGGTCGGCGGTCAGATCGGCTGCCGCTGGGAGAACGCCGAGCACTGGGTGTTCGGCTTCGAAGGCGATTTCGACTGGACGAACCTGCACGGAACCGTCACGAATACGCTCACATCGTTTCCCTTCGTTTCCGGCGACACTTTCGAAAACCGCGTACGGTGGGAATCGTCCGGCCGGGTCACACTCGGCCACTCGTTCGACCGCGTGCTGGTCTACGGAACCGGTGGCATCGCGTTCAGCCGCGTGACGATGGACGCGTTGCTCTTCCCGCCAACTCCCTTGGGCACTCCATCGTACGGATCCGACTCGACGACGCTTGTCGGCGGCACCGTCGGCTTGGGCGCGGCCTACGCGCTCAGCAAGAACTGGGAGATCGTGGCGGAATACCGCCACACGTTCTACGCTCAATCGGATTTCAATCTGGGCAGTGTCACCGCGCGCTGCGTCCTGGGCACCTTTGCTCCAGCGCCCGTATGCGCGGACACGACCGCGACGGGCCACAAGGGCCTGGAGACAGACGAAGTGCTGTTCAAACTGAACTATCGCTTCGACTGGGGCAGTGCGGTCGTCGCGAAGTACTGATCGGCCATTTCCGCTTCGTCAGCCTCGCGCGTCGTCGCACGCGCGAGGTTGCGCGTGAGGTTTAGCTGCCGGCATTTTTCTCCGCCTCCTTGGCGGCGTCCCACAGGGCATCCATTTCGGCAAGGGTAGCGTCGCGCGGAGACTTGCCGCCGGCAGCGAGAGCGCGCTCGATCGCCGCAAAGCGGCGCTCGAATTTCCTGCTGGTCGCGCGCAACACCGCTTCCGGATCGGCCTTCACGTGGCGCGCAAGGTTGACCACCGCAAATAGGAGGTCGCCCACCTCGCCGGCGACGGCGTCGTGGTTTGCCGCATCGAGCGCGGCCTCGATCTCGTCCGCTTCCTCGCGGATCTTGCTCAGCACCGCGCGGGCGTCGTTCCAATCGAAGCCGACCTTGCCGGCCTTGTGCTGCAGCTTGAGCGCGCGGGTGAGGGCGGGCAGCCCGACCGGGACGCCGGCGAGGGCGCCCGCTTCGTCCGTCCGCTTCCCGTTCGCGGCCTGCTCGGCCTTTTCCTGCGCCTTGATGCGCTCCCACAGCGCGTTGACGCCGTCGACCCCGAGCCCGCGCGCGTCGCCGAACACGTGCGGATGGCGGCGCAGCAGCTTCTGCGTAATCGCCTGCACCACGTCGCCGAAATCGAACACGCCTTGCTCCTGCGCCATGCGGGCGTGGAACGCCACCTGGAGCAACAGGTCGCCCAGTTCCTCGCGCAGGTCGTCGAGGTCGCCGCGCGCGATCGCGTCCGCCACCTCGTAGGCTTCCTCGATGGTGTAGGGGGCAATGGTCGCGAAGCTCTGCTCGAGGTCCCACGGACACCCGGTGCCCGGCGTGCGCAGCGCGGCCATGATGTCGAGCAGCGTGGCGATGTCGCGGGACGGTTTCATGCACGGCTCCTGGGCGGACTGGACAACCCTAGCAAACGGCCGATCGGATTCGCGACGCATGCCGCCGCGGGGCAGAGGGCGACGAACGACGCGGCGACCTCCGGGCACGCCTTATGTCGGGATTCGCATAAGACATATTATGGAATATTTCGCTCCGGGCCCGAAAATACGGGCCTTTCCGAAAACCCGGACGATTTTAATCAAAGGCCCCGGCGCCCTTATCCCGCCGTTTCCGCGACGACGACCGTGAGCCCGTCGTGGGCCGGCTCAACGTGCGCCGGCAGCTCGCCGCGCAGTTTTTCGTAGTCCAGATCGGAATGCATGTTGGTCAGGATCGCGCGCTTCGGCTTGACCCGGTCGATCCAGCGCAGCGCGTCGGCGAGCGCGAAATGGCTCGGATGCGGCCGGTAGCGCAGCGCATCGAGGATCCAGATGTCCAGGCCTTCGAGCAGCGGCAGGCTCTCATCCGCCACCGCGCTTACGTCGGCCGAGTAAGCCAAGTTGCCGAAGCGGAACCCGAGCGACGGCATGTCGCCATGCACCTGGAGGAACGGCAGCGCGACGATCGTGCCGCCGTCGCCGTCGATCGTGACCGGCCGCCCGGCTTCGAGCCGGTGCTCGGACAGAATCGGCGGATATTCGCTGCCGGCGGGCGTCGCGAAGCAATAGCCGAACCGCGCATTGAGTGCGTGCGAGGTCGGCGCATCGGCGTAGACGTCGACGCGCCGGCGCCGCTTCAGGGTTAACGGCCGCAGGTCGTCGATGCCGTGGGTATGGTCGGCGTGCTCGTGGGTATAGAGCACCGCGTCGAGCCACTCGACATCGGCGTCGAGCAGCTGCTCGCGCAGATCGGGCGACGTGTCGACCAGCACGCAGGTGCGTCCGCCCGCGGCGTTGCGCCGCTCGACCAGCAGCGAGCAGCGGCGCCGCCGGTTCTTCGGGTTGTTGGGATTGGCGTCGCCCCAGCCGAGGCCTACGCGCGGCACGCCGGTCGAGGAGCCGCAGCCGAGGATCGTCGCCGTGAGCGTCATGCGGCCTTCATGGCGTCGCGCGGCACTTTGGTAAACAGGCGGAAGAAATTGTCGGTGGTCTGGCGAGCGATCTCCTCGGCGCTCACCCCGCGCGTCTGCGCCAGCACCCGCGCGGTCTCCGTCACGTAGGCGGGCTCGTTGCGTTTGCCGCGCCAGGGCCCCGGCGCGAGATACGGCGCGTCGGTTTCCACCAGGATGCGGTCGGCCGGAAGCTCCGCCGCGATCGCGCGCAGGTCGTCGGATCGCTTGAAGGTGAGAATGCCGGAGAAAGACACGTAGAACCCGAGCGCGATGCCGGCGAACGCGAGGTCGCGGCCGCCGGTGAAACAGTGCAGCACCGCCGCAAACGCGCCGGCGCGGCTTTCCTCTTCGAGGATGCGCGCCATGTCGGCATCGGCGTCGCGGGCGTGGATGACCAGGGGCAGGCCACTCTCGCGCGCCGCCGCGATATGGGTGCGCAGCCCCCTCTCCTGCGCGGCACGCGGGCTGTTGTCGTAATGATAGTCGAGCCCCGCCTCCCCGATCGCGACGATCTTCGGATGGCGCGCCCGCTCGACCAAATCCGCGGCGGAAATGTCGAGCTCCTCGTGAGCGTGATGAGGATGGGTGCCGAGCGAGCAGCACACGTTGGGAAAGCGCTCGGCAATCGCCAGCACCTGGGCGTGGCGGCGCACTCGGGTCGAGATCGTCACCATGAAGCCGACGCCCTTCGCACCGGCGCGCGCCACGATCGCGTCGAGCTCGGCGCCGAAGTCGGGAAAATCGAGATGGCAGTGGCTGTCGACCAGCATGGCGCTATTAACTCGCCCGGCTCGCTTCCGGTTCGACATAGCGCGGGAACACCGGGCTCGGCGCCGGTAGCGTCGTGCCGGCCACGATGCGGTGCCCGCCGCCGAGCGTGGCGAAGTCGC
>DASZJC010000597.1:0-2216 GCA_035948495.1 Xanthobacteraceae bacterium
TAGACCAGGGTCGCGGCCGGCGCCCGGTCGACCACGTCGACGCGCCCGCCCGCCAGGGGAAAATCGTCCTTGGCGAGGTCGATCACCCGCGGCGCCTCGGCGATGCGGCCGTTGAACCACGGCTTGACCGTGTGCTTGTCGGAAGAGACCACGTCGAACGCCTGCGGCGCCATCATCGCGCGGATATGGGAATCGAGCACCGCGACGCGAACCGGCGCGTCCTCCCGCGGGGCGAACGCCAGGTAAGTCGACCCGCTGCCCACGACCCCCGCAAGCGCGATGGAAGCCGCGAGTGCGAGCCAGGACGGCCGCTCGACCTTGCGCCGCCCGCCGATGGCTTCGACGCGCGCGCGCAGCCCGGCGGGTGCCCGCTCGCGGGGGAAGTGCCGGTGCAGCGCGTCACGCAGCGCCGCGACGCGGTCGCGTTCGGCCGCGAGCGTCGGGTCGGCCGCCAGCCGCTGTTCGACCTCAAGCGCGTTGGCCGGATCGAGTTCGCCGTCCAGATACGCATGGACCAGCAAGGTCGTGTCATTCGGCGGGTTGGGGGTCGTCATTTCTCAATCCTTCGTAATGCGTGCGGCCAGCCGGCGGCGGGCGCGCGCGAGCCGCGACATCACCGTGCCGATGGGAACTTCGGTGACTTCGGCGATCTCCCGATAGTCGAGACCCTGGATGTCGCGCAGCACCAGCGTCTCCTTGAACGGCGCCGGCAGTTCGGCGATCGCCGCTTCGAGGCGAGCGGCGTCCGCCTTGGCGATCAGCTCGGTCTCCGGCGTCGGCTTGTCTCGGTCGCTCGGGTCGGCCTGCGCGCGCTCGACCGCTTCGAGATCGTCGACCATCACCAGCGAGGCGGAGCGGTTGCGGCGCAGCCAAGTGTAGGCGGTGTGCCGCACGATGGTCAGCACCCAGGCGCGGGCATTGCCGCCGGCGAAAGTAGCGATCGCCCGATAGGCGCGCAGGCAGGCCTCCTGCACCACGTCCTCGGCGTCGGCGCGGTTGCCGGTCAGCCACCGTGCCAAGGCAAAGGCGTCGTCCAGGTGCGGCACGACCACCGTTGCAAAGCGTGCCCTGGAGTCGCCGCTTGCTTGGCTCGTCACCTGGCCTCCATCGCCGCCCGGGCGAATCCCGGCAGGCCCGTTGATCCCGCCGCGCGGCTGCGGCGCGCGCGGGGGTGCGGCGCGGGCTCCCGGGCCGCCGCGGGATTGGTGCCACAAATCAGGAGGGCGGAATACGGCTGGAGCGGTCGACATTCCCAACCGACTCGGCCGCCGGCCGATTTATTCCCGCGCCCCCGGGTCGTTCAGAAACCGCCGTTCGCGCCGGGCGTTGTCGCGGTACGACGTCCGTCAGTCGGGCGCGCGCAACCGATAGCCGATGCCGGTTTCGGTGAGAATATGCTGCGGCCGTTCCGGATCCGCCTCGATCTTCTGGCGCAGCTGCCGCACGTAGACGCGCAGGTATTGCGAGTCGGTCAAATCGCTCCACAGCTCCTTGAGCAGGAACCGATGGGTGAGCACCTTGCCGGCGTGCTGCACCAGCAGGCGCAGCAATTCGTATTCCTTCGGCGAAAGCTTGACCTCCTTGTCACCGGTCTTGACGATCCGGCGCACGAGATCGACCGACAGATCGCCGACGCGAAAGATCGGGCGCTCGCCCTGGACCTGCAGCTGGTGCCGCAACGCCGCGCGGATGCGCGCGAGCAGCTCGTCCATGCCGAACGGCTTGGTGACGTAGTCGTCGGCGCCGAGATCGAGCGCCGCGACCTTGTCGCCCTCCGATCCGCGCGCCGACAGCACGACGATCGGCACCGCGGAGCCGGCGCGGATGCGGCGGCAGACTTCCGTGCCTTCGAGATCGGGCAAGCCCAGATCGAGGACGATGAGATCGGGCGGATGGAGGCTGGCCAGCTTCAGCGCGTCCGCGCCGGTCCCGGCCACTTCGACTTCGTAGCCGCGCGACCGCAGCAGCGGCGCCACCGCGCGCTGAATCGGCACCTCATCGTCCACGAGCAGGATGCGAGCGGATCGCGTCATGTCACGGCCACGTCGTGGTGAGTCGGCTTCACGTCGGCCGGAATGGCAATCGTAAACCGCGCGCCGCCGTCCGTGCAGTTCTCGGCCCACACGCGCCCCTGCTCCGCCGCGAGCAGGCCGCGCGCGATCGACAGACCCATGCCGGTGCCGGACGCGCGTCCCTTCGACGAGGCGCCGCGGTCG
>DASZJC010000598.1:0-1625 GCA_035948495.1 Xanthobacteraceae bacterium
GGTCTCGTGACGACCGAAGGCTTCCGCGACCTGCTCGAGATCGGTCGGCAGAAGCGCCCCGACCTCTACGATTTCTTCGCCGACAAGCCGGTGACCTTGGTGCCGCGCGACCTGCGCATCGAAGTTCCCGAGCGCGTCCGCCACACCGGTGCAATCGAGACGCCGCTCGACGAAGCCGCCGTGCGCGCGGCGGCGCGCAAGCTGCGCGCGGCGGGCGTCGCCGCCGTTGCCGTCGCGTTCCTCTACAGCTTCGTGCGGACCGAGCACGAGCAGGCGGCGAAACGGATTCTGCAAGAGGAGCTGCCGGAAGCCTTCATCTGCGCGAGCCACGAGATCGCGCCCGAGTTCCGCGAGTTCGAACGGCTCTCGACCGCGGTCGTCAACGCCTATCTCGGCCCGGTGATGAAGCGCTACATCGAGCGCCTGGGCGCGCGCCTCGCCGACCTGGGAATGACCGCGGCCCCGCACATGACCCAATCGAACGGCGGCGTCATCGGCTTTGCGGCCGCCGCCGCCATGCCGGTGCGCACGGTGTTGTCGGGCCCGTCGACCGGCGTGATCGGCGCCCAGGCGGTCGGCAAGGCCGCGGGATTCGATGATCTCATCACCTTCGACATGGGCGGCACCTCGACCGACGTGGCGTTGCTCAAGGACGGCGCCGCGCGGCTCGCCTCCGAGGCGACGGTGCACGGCTATCCGCTGAAATGCCCGATGCTCGACATCCATACGGTGGGCGCCGGCGGCGGCTCGATCGCCTACGTGGACGCGGGCGGCTTGCTGAAGGTCGGCCCGCGCAGCGCCGGCGCCGACCCCGGCCCCGTGTGCTACGGCCGCGGCAACGCCGAGCCGACCGTGACCGACGCCAACATCGTGCTGGGGACGCTCAATCCGACGCACCTCCTGGGCGGCCGCATGGCGGTGCGCCAGGACCTCGCCCGCGCCGCGATCGGCCGGCTGGCCGACAAGCTCGGCCTCCCGCTGATGCAGACCGCCCAGGGCATCGTGTCGGTCGTGACCGCCAACATGGCGCGCGCCATCCGCGTCATCTCGGTGCAGCGCGGCCACGACCCGCGCGACTACACCCTCGTCGCCTTCGGCGGCGCCGGCCCGCTGCACGCGGCACGGCTCGCGCGCGAACTCGACATCGCCCGCATCCTGGTGCCGCGCAGCCCCGGCATTCTGTGCGCCATGGGGCTGCTGCTTACCGACCTGCGCGCCGACTTCGCCGTCACCCGGCTGCTGCCGCTCGCCCCTGAGGCGGTCAGCGAGGTGGAGACGGCGTTCGCCACGCTCGACGCCCGCGCCGCCGCCTGGTTCGCGCAGGAGAACATCGAAGCCGACCGGCGCCGCCTCGCGCGCACGGTCGACATGCGCTACGCCGGCCAGAACTACGAGCTTGCCGTGCCGCTGCCGGCCGGGCCGATCAGCGCCCGCACGATCGACCTGCTGGGGCAAGGATTTGCCGAGGCGCACCGGCGCATGTACGGCTTCCTCGCCGAGGACGAGCCGGTGCAGCTGGTGACGTTCCGGGCCGAGGCGACCGGGCTCGTCGCCAAGGCGACCTTGGCGCAAGAACCAATGAGCGGCGCCGACGCGAGCGGCGCCGTCCGCGCGCGCCGCGACGT
>DASZJC010000599.1:0-3201 GCA_035948495.1 Xanthobacteraceae bacterium
CGGCCGCGCCGCCGCCCACACGTCGTCGAGCAAGCCGCGCGCCGCGTCCGGGGTCTTGGCCATGGCGTCGGCGAGCACGTAGTGGGCGAAGCTCGGATAGCCGAGCAGGCGCGCCTGCTCGGCGCGCAGCGCGACCATCTCGGCGATCGCGCCGTTGTTGTCGTGCATGGCGCCGCCGTCCCCGCGCGCGATCCAGGCGGCGAACAGTTTCTCGCGCAGGTCGCGGCGCGCGGAGAACTGCAGGAACGGCTCGACGCTCGAGCGGCCGAGCGTCACGACACGGCTGCCGGCCAGCCCGCGCTCCTCGGCGGCCCGTTGCGCGGCCGCGCGCACGAACTCCGGCAGCCCGGCCAAATCCTCCGGCCGATCGAGCGCCAGCGCGTAGCCCTGCTCGTCGGCGAGCACGTTCTGCCCGAAGGCCGCGCCGAGAGTGGCGAGGCGCTGAACGATCTCGCGCAGCCGCCCTTTGGCATTGTCGTCGAGGCCGGCGCCGGCGCGGCGGAACGCGAGATGGTAGCGCTCGAGCACGCGGCCTTGCTCCGGCGTCAAGTCGAGGTCGGCGCGGCGGGCGTTGAGGTCGTCGATGCGCCGAAACAGCGCCGCGTCGGTGAAGACGGCGTTGCGGTGCGCGGCGAGGAGCGGCGCGACCTCGCGCTCGATCGCCATGATCGCGTCGTCGGCGTCCGCGCCGGCGAGGAGCGAGAACACGTTTTCCACGCGGGCGAGGGTGCGGCCGCTGCGCTCGATTGCCGCAACCGTGTTGGCGAAGCTCGGGCGCGACGGATCGGCCGCGACGCGCGCGAGCGCGCCGCGCTGCTCTTCCATGGCGCGATCGAAGGCGGGGCGGAAATGCGCCGGCGAGATGTGCCCGAACGGCGGGACCTCGAACGGACCGGTCCAGGCGGCGAGCAGCGGATTATCGGACATGGGAACGGCCGCAGCGGCCTCGTTGACAGGGGCTGGCGGTCTTATCGAGGCTCGGCCGCGCCCGCGCAAGCGGGGCCGACTCCCTTGATCGGCCGGGCGGTTTCGTGGAGATTGCCGCGCCAGATCTTCATTGGTCGCATTTTCTCGCGGAAAACCGATACCCACTTTTCCGGGAAATGCTCCAAGGACACGAGCGAATGGAAAAACCTGTGGACAAGCCGGCTCGCCGCCGCATCGTCTGGGTCAACGTCATGACCGTGCTCAGCGCCGCGATCCTGATCGGCGCCGAGGTGTTCGGCGCGGCGTTCGCGGGCGGCTGGGCGATCGCCGGCCTGCTCGATCTCGGCCAAATCGGCAGCTACGCGCTGCGCGGGCTGCTGTTCGTCCTCGGGCTCGTCGTCATGGCGGCCTTCATCCGCAACGCGCAGCGCGTCGAGCCGTTCAAGCGCGGCTGAACGCGCGCTCCGCCTCCGCGCGCCGCGCAAATCATCGCCGCTAACGAAGCATTAAGACCAAATCGCTTGCACCGCGCGGCTGAATCACTTATCTGAGTGCTGCCCAATTTCGCACGTGCCTGTGGCCGTGTGTCGGTCGGTGGGCATCCGGACAAGAGGCCGGACAGCCGCCTAAGGAAGAGACCTCACTTCCTTGCACCCGCGACCGGCAGCCGGAGGCGAACCGGCGCACCCCGCTCTCCACGGGGGACGCGGCTTAAAGCAACGACGGAAGGGCTTTTTTGGTAGTGCCGGCGGAGACGCCGGAAGACCGAAGAGGCTTGTCCTTCTTTGCCGGGCGTGCGGATCGGGGCCTCCCCATCCGGACCAAGGCAGCAATCGAGCGTGACGTCGCCGCGCGGCTTGGCCGCGCGTTGCGTCACACGAGGTTCACCTGAGGGCGGCTCGCCGCCTATGCCGGATAGGGAGCAAGGTCGAGATGACCGCACGCATTCGCGAATTTCTCAAGAACCGTACCGACGAAGGCCCTTGTGTCGTGGTCGACCTCGACGTCGTCCGCGACAACTACGCGACCTTCGCCAAGGCGCTGCCCGACACGCGCGTGTTCTACGCGGTCAAGGCCAATCCGGCGCCGGAAATCCTCAAGCTGCTGACCGATCTGGGCTCGTCCTTCGACGTCGCCTCGATCGCCGAGACCGAGGCGGTGCTGGCGGCGGGCGCGCCGGCGGAGCGCATCTCCTACGGCAACACGATCAAGAAGGAGAAGGAGATCGCCACCGCCTTCAGGCTCGGCGTCACCCTGTTCGCCGTCGACTGCGAAGCGGAGGTCGAGAAGGTCGCGCGCGCCGCACCCGGCACGCGGGTGATCTGCCGCATCCATTGCGACGGCACCGGGGCGGAATGGCCGCTGTCGCGCAAGTTCGGCTGCGAGCCGGAGTTCGCCCCCGACATCCTGGAGCTGGCGCACAAGCGCGGGCTCATCGCGCACGGCATCTCGTTCCACGTCGGCTCGCAGCAGCACAACGTGGAGTCCTGGGACCGGGCGCTGGCCTCGACCGCCGCCATCTTCCGCGTGTGCGCGGAGCGCGGCATCGCGCTCTCCACGGTCAATCTCGGCGGCGGCTTCCCGGCCAAGTACGTGCGCAAGACGCCGAAGCTCGAATCCTACGGCAAGGCGATCTTCCGCTCGCTGCGGCGCCACTTCGGCAACGCCATCCCGGAGACCATCGTCGAGCCGGGCCGCGGCCTCGTCGGCAACGCCGGCATCATCGAGGCGGAGGTGGTGCTGATCGCCAAGCGCTCGCCGGAAGACGAAGTGCGCTGGGTCTATCTCGACATCGGCAAGTTCCACGGCCTCGCCGAGACGATCGGGGAATCCATCCGCTACCCGATCCGCACCGGCAAGGACCGCGACGAGATGTCCCCGTGCGTCATCGCCGGGCCGACCTGCGATTCGGTCGACGTGCTCTACCAGATCAATCCGTACCCGCTGCCGATCTCGCTCGCGATCGGCGACAAGGTGCTGATCGAGGCGACCGGCGCCTACACGACGACCTACTCGTCGATCGGCTTCAACGGCTTCCCGCCGCTACGGCAGTACGTGATTTGATGCAGCGTGTCCCGGATGCGGTGCAGCGCGAAGCGGTGCACCGCTGATCCGGGACCCAGGCTCGTTTCAAAATTCTGGACCCCGGATCAGCGCAGCACCACTCCGCTGCGCTACGTGCTGCGGCGCATCCGGGGCACGTCCTTCGGACGTGCCCGGGGAACACCGTCAGCCCAAATCAATCACCCCCGCCTCGCCGTCTTCGGTGCCGAA
>DASZJC010000600.1:0-4325 GCA_035948495.1 Xanthobacteraceae bacterium
CGGCTTAGTATCGATTACGGTCGAGCCAGGGGTTGCGGCAAAGCTTGCTCTACTGGAGGCCATTCGGGCGAAGGGAATAAGCCAACGCGCCTTCGCTCGGCTCATTGGCAAAGATGAGAAGGAAGCGCGGCGGATACTCGACCCCAAGCACGCCACCAAACTCGCGACCTTGACCGCGGCATTGCGCATGCTGGGACAACGACTTGTCATCGCAGTGGAGCCGGATCGTCGTGAACGCCGTTCAGCCGGCCAAGCGGCAACAGTCTAAATATGCATCCCTCCGCGGCCTAAGCTGGCCCCGAGCATGACGCCTCGGCGCGCCTTCCTCGAGCAACTCTACCGAACGGCCGTGGCGGCCGCGCATCCGGCAACTTGCCTGCCGCCGCACTTGCCCGCGGCGCCGGCCGCGGGGCGCCTGATCATGCTCGCCGCCGGCAAGGCCGCCGGATCCATGACCGAGGTCGCCGAGCGCCATTATCTCGATGCCGGCGCATTGCCGCCCGGGCGCGTGGACGGCATCGCGGTGACCCGCCACGGCTACGGCCGGCCGACCCGGATCGTGCCGGTTGTCGAAGCCGGCCATCCGGTGCCCGATGCGGCAGGGCTCGCGGCGGCCGAGCGCACGCTCGCGCTGGCCGATGGCGCCGGAGCCTCGGACCTTGTCCTGGTGCTGCTCTCCGGCGGGGCGTCGGCCAACTGGATCGCGCCGGCCGCCGGCCTGGCGCTCGCCGAAAAGCAGGCGGTAACGCGGGCGCTGCTCAAATCGGGCGCCTCGATCGGGGAGATCAACACGGTGCGCAAACATCTCTCCCGCATCAAAGGCGGGCGGCTCGCAGCCCGCGCAGCGCCCGCCCGCGTGGTCACCTTGGCGATTTCCGACGTCCCGGGCGACGATCCGGCGGTGATCGGCTCAGGGCCGACCGTGGCCGACCCGTCGACCCTTGCGGACGCCCGCGCGATCGTCGCGCGCTATCGCCTCGACCTGCCGCCCGCGGTCGATCGCGCCCTCGCCGACGCGAAGAACGAAACGCCGAAGCCGGGCGATGCCGCGTTTGCGGGAAGCGAGTTCCGGCTGGTGGCGCGGCCCGCCGATGCGTTCCGCGCCGCAACGGCCGCCGTGCAGGCGGGCGGCTACGAATGCGTGTTCCTCGGCGACCGCCTCGAAGGGGAGGCGCGCGAGGTCGCGGGCGAGCAGGCCCGACACGCCCGCAAGCTGGCCGAGGCGGGCCGGCGGGCGGTGATCCTCTCGGGCGGCGAACTGACGGTGACGATCCGCGGCAACGGCCGCGGCGGGCCCAACCAGGAATTTGCCTTGGCGCTGGCGCTGGCGCTCGACGGGACGCAGGGCATCGCGGCCCTCGCCGGGGACACGGACGGCACGGACGGCGGCGCCGGGCGGCCCGACGATCCCGCCGGGGCCTTCGTCGACGCGACCAGCGCCGCCCGCGCCCGCGCCCTCGGCCTCGATCCTGCCGCCTTTCTCGCCGACAACGATTCCACCGGATTTTTCGCGCGCCTCGGCGATCTTCTGACCCCCGGCCCGACGTGGACCAACGTCAACGACTTCCGCGCGATCCTCGTTGACAGGGCATGAGCGCTGGCGCGAAATCCGCCCCCCGCATCTCCATATCCAGCCGACATCGCACGATGGTGGAAGGGGCTCCCTCCAGGACTGGCCGGCATCGGCGCGGAACCCTATCCGCGCTTGGCGGGTTGTCGCTCGTCGCCGCGATCATGACGGCCACGGCCCGGCCGGCGGCCGCCGACTTTCGCCTGTGCAACAACACGGGCAGCCGGGTGGGCATCGCGCTCGGCTACAAGGACAGCGACGGCTGGACGACCGAGGGCTGGTGGAACCTGTCGGCGCGCAGCTGCGACACCTTGCTCAAGGGAGCGCTGGTCGCGCGGTACTATTACATCTACGCGGTCGACTACGACCGCGGCGGGGAATGGTCCGGCAAGGCGTTCATGTGCACGCGCGACAAGGAGTTCACCATCCGCGGCATCGAGGATTGCCTCGCCCGCGGCTACGACAAGACCGGCTTCTTCGAGGTCGACACCGGCGAGCAACGGTCATGGACAGTGCAGCTCACCGAATCGACCGAACAGGTGCCCCAGCGCCCGCTGCCGCAAGTCACGCCGCTGATCCCCACGCTTCCCGGCGGAACCAAGCCGCCCGGGCAATGAGACGCCTGCGCCGGACCAAGATCGTGGCGACGCTCGGGCCGTCCTCGTCCGAGCAGGCGACGATCGCGCGTTTGTTCGCCGCCGGCGCCGACGTCTTTCGCATCAACATGAGTCACACGCCGCACGACAAGATGCGCGCGCTCGTGGCCGCCATCCGGGCAGTCGAGACCGAGCAGGGGCGGCCGATCGGGATTCTGGTCGACCTGCAGGGCCCCAAGCTGCGGGTCGGCGCGTTCGCGGACGACGCGGTCGTCCTCAAGACGGGCGAGACCTTCGTGCTCGATTCCGATCCCGCGCCGGGCAATGCGGAGCGGGTCTGCCTGCCGCATCCCGAGATTTTCGCTGCGCTCAAGCCGGGCCATGCCTTGCTGCTCGACGATGGGAAAATCCGCCTGACGACCACCGAGACCGGTCCGAAGCGCGTCGTCACCCGGGTCGTGGTCGGCGGCAAGCTGTCGAGCCGCAAGGGCGTGAGCCTGCCCGACACTACGATCGCGGCCTCAGCGTTGACCGCGAAGGATCATTCCGACCTCGAGGCGGCGCTTGACGCCGGGATCGACTGGGTCGGGCTGTCGTTCATTCAGCGGCCCGAGGACATCGCCGAGGCGAAGAAAATCACCCGCGGCCGCGCCGCCGTGATGGCCAAGATCGAAAAGCCGCAGGCGGTCGGACGCCTCGGCGACATTCTCGACCTGACGGATGCCATCATGGTAGCGCGCGGCGACCTCGGCGTGGAAATGCCGCTCGAGAAGGTCCCGGGCGTGCAGAAGCAGCTCACGCGCACCGCCCGGCGCGCCGGCAAGCCCGTCGTGGTCGCAACCCAAATGCTTGAATCGATGATCTCGAACCCGGTGCCGACCCGCGCCGAAGTGTCCGACGTGGCGACCGCGATCTTCGAGGGCGCCGACGCGGTCATGCTGTCCGCCGAGTCGGCGGCCGGCCAGTATCCGGTCGAGGCGGTCGCGATGATGAACCGCATCGCCGTCGAGGTGGAAGCCGACCCGACCTACCGCGCCGTCATCCAGGCGGAGCGCGCCGAGCCGGAAGCGACGGGCGCCGACGCCATCGCGGCGGCAACGCGGCAGATCGCCGAGACGCTCGATCTCTCGGCGGTCGTGTGCTGGACCTTTTCCGGCTCGACCGGCCTGCGGGTCGCGCGCGAGCGGCCGAAGTCGCCGATCGTCGTGATCTCGCCCAACGTCTCCACCGGCCGGAAGCTTTCGGTCGCCTGGGGCGTGCACTGCGTCGTCGCCGAGGACGCGCGCGATCTCGACGACATGGTCGAGCGTGCCTGTCGCATCACTTTCAAGGAAGGCTTCGCGCGCACCGGCCAGCGCATCATCATCGTGGCCGGCGTGCCGCTGCGCACCCCCGGCGCCACCAACATGGTGCGCATTGCCTTCGTCGGCAGCGACACGGTTGACGAGGTGTGAGCACCACCCCCGCGTCATGCCCGGCCTTGTGCCGGGCATCCACGTCTTGGAAGCACAAACAAACGAAGTCGTGGATGGCCGGGACAAGCCCGGCCATGACCACGTGGATGTGTCAGAGCAGACGACCAGCCGTCAAATATCGCGGCCTTCGACCTTCTCGGTCAGCCCCTTGACCAGGTCGGGGATCTTCTGCATGTGCGGATTGATCGCGAGCGCCTTGCGGTAGGCCTCGAGCGCCTGCTTGTCGTCGCCGACCTCCTCCAGGATCATGCCGAGGCCCGCCAGCGCCCCGAAATGGCGCGGCTCGCGGCTGAGCACCTCGCGGATATCCGCCATGGCGCGCCCGTAATCCCTCATGCTGAAAAACAAGGTGGCGCGGCGGTTCCACGCCTCGATGTAGTCCGGCTTGAGCTCGATGATCGAGTCGAGCAGCTGAATGGCGAGTTTGGTATCCTTCGCCTCGAGCGCCGCCTTCACCCGGTTCATCAGCAGGTTGGCGGTGTCGCTGCCGGAGACAAGCCAAATCGCCCAGATGCGGTTCTCGACCTGCTTGGCGATTTCGGCGTCAGGCGCGGCTTTGAGGGCCTCGAACAGAAAGTCGATGTTGCGGCCGCGGTCGCCCGTAAGCGGCTTCGGCAGCTTGTCGGGGGCGTTAGGCAGCGTGTCGGCCGCGCCGGGCGCCTCGTCCGATTGCGCCCAGGCTCG
>DASZJC010000601.1:0-2102 GCA_035948495.1 Xanthobacteraceae bacterium
GTGGCCCCGGCGCCGAAGCCGTCGGCGGTGTCGGCAAGCCCGTCCTCGTGCAGGCAGCCGGTCAGCGTGATCGTCGCGACAAGCGCAAGGCCTGCCGCCGGCAGCGGCCCAAGGCCGACGACATGTGCCAGCCCACAGGCGGCGGCCCCCAGCGCACCGACGATCGCCCCCGCGACCGGAGCGGCCCAGCTGGCCCGCGCCAGGTCTCCGCCCGCAATCGCGCCGTCGTGGGCCAGCGGCAGGCGCGTATAGAAGAGCAGCGCGACCTTGAGATCGCTCCTCAGTCTGCCGATCCAAGCATGCGTACCGCCCATCTTTGCGGGCCCCTTTCATCCGGGCTTATAGGACTGGGCGGCGCCGATTTGCTAGACAGCGCCCATGATTGCGGCTCGCTTCTCGATCCGACTTCAAGCGTCCGTGCCATGATATTTGCTTCTTTGGCTGACTTGGCTGCGGCATGCCGCGATGTGCCCGCCGGCGATGCTGCGGCCGCTGCCGCGGTTGCCGCGCGCGACGCGACGCTCACCAAGCCGGCCGGCAGCCTCGGGCGGCTCGAGGAGATCGTTGGGTGGCTCGCGCGCTGGCAGGGCCGCAATCCGCCGCGTCTCGACCGCATCGAGGCTCTGGTGTTTGCCGGAAATCACGGGGTCACCGCCCAGGGCGTGTCCGCCTATCCGGCCGCCGTAACCGCGCAAATGGTCGCGAACTTCGCGGCCGGGGGCGCGGCGATCAATCAGCTTGCCCGGGCAGCCGGCGCGCACCTGCGCGTCATGCCGCTTTCGCTCGATCGGCCGACGGCGGATTTTACCGCGGCGCCCGCGATGACCGAGCCGGACTTTCTCGCCGCGGTCGACACCGGATATGAGATGGTGACGGCGGAGGCCGATCTCATCTGCCTGGGCGAGATGGGCATCGGTAACACCACCGCCGCTGCGGCGCTTGCGGCCGCGCTGTTTGGCGGCGGAGGAGAGCGCTGGGCCGGCCGCGGCACCGGGATCGACGACGCAGGACTCGCGCGCAAGCGGGCGGTGATCGATCGTAGCTTTGCGTATCACGCGCGGCGCCTAGCCGATCCGCTCGCTTGCGCGGCCGCATTCGGCGGCCGCGAGCTCGCCGCCATCCTTGGTGCCACGCTCGCCGCGCGGCGCCGCCGCATACCGGTCCTGCTCGACGGCTTCGTGTGCACGGCGGCGGCGGCGCCGCTGGCAAGGCTGGCGTCCGGCGCGCTCGACCACGCCATGGCGGCGCATGTCTCGGCCGAGGCGGGTCATCGCATGGTGCTCAAGGAATTGGGCCTGCGGCCGCTCCTCGATCTCGATATGCGGCTCGGCGAAGGATCGGGCGCCGCGCTCGCCGTTCTGCTGCTCCGCGCCGCGCTCGCCTGCCATACCGGCATGGCGACCTTCGCCCAGGCGGGCGTAGCGGAAAAAGCAGGGCGCTGAGCTGGTGCTGGCACGTTTATCGCCGACCGGGCTGCGCGCTGGCGGTCGCCGAGTTTCGATGACAATTAGATAGCGCCAAGTGATTCGGATGGTGCGGGAGACGCCATGCTCCAGCGCTCCTATCGGTCGACTCTTTTGGGCTGCGCCGCTTGCCTCCTGACGAGCGCGTGCTTCGGTCCGACCCATCCCGACACGGCGCGTTACGAATATCTCTACATGAACGGCGCGTTCGTCGCGCCGTACAAAGCATTCCCGCAGGGAGTCGAGCGCGGCCGTTGGCAATGCTATGACGGCAAGACCGGCGAAACCCTCAATTGCACCTTCGTGCGCGGCGGCTTCGAGCACTTCGAATACATTTTCCGCGAACGCGGGTGAGTCCATGGCGCGGGAACATCATTCCGCCTGCGCGATCGCGTGAAAGAACGTGCCGGTCGCGCGGCCGCGCCGGCCGCCGGTGGGGCCGAGGGGGCGCCCCTGGCCGTCCGTCAGTTCGGCGAGCGGCAGATCGTCGGCGGCCGACAGCAAGGTCGCGTAGTGGAACTCGTGGCCGCGCACGCGCGTGCGCGCCGATCCGATCGGGCATTCGGCCAGCAGCCGCGCCTCGCGGTAGCCGAGCTGCAGCCGCCGATGGGCGAAGCTTGTGGCATGGCCGAGCAGCCC
>DASZJC010000602.1:0-1724 GCA_035948495.1 Xanthobacteraceae bacterium
GCCGGACGAAGAGGCCGGCCACATGGGCCGGCCGCTGGTCGGCTGGCATGCGCGGCTCGACTCAGAAGCCGTTGGTGTTGGTCGCGTCGTGGCGGTCCTGCAGGTAGCTCTCGCCGCCCTGGTACCAACCGGCTTGCCCCGGGCCCGCCGACGCATGGCTGACGAGCGTGAGCGAGGTGCCGGCGAGGACGAGCGCCGCGATCAGGACTTTCATGGACTTGGCAAACATGGTCATCTCCTTTGGTTGCGATACCGAGGAGACCGGACGAGGGTCTGCGTTATTTCTCAAGACGGCCTGTTTGCACGTTGCGCACGATCACGATGGCGTGGCGCCGCGTGATGTTTTGATCGCACCCGCGCGAGCCGCGCGTCAGCGCGCCGCGTGCATGCGCCGCGGAAATTATGCGACGACGATGCCGGTCTCGTCACCGACCGCTCGATGAATGCGTGAGACAGTTGAAACATTTTGCGCGCCCGCTGTCCTCCTTGCGGGCGCGCGGGCGGCCGGCTCCCCCGCGGAGCCGGTCACGCTTTTTTTTCCTCCCGCGCGAGCGGCCATTCGCTGCGCAAATGGGGGGAGGGGAACGGAGAGGCCCGTCCCTTTCAGGCGAGGGATCAAGTCATCAGCGGCCGCCGGCGGCCGCCTGCACGGCGCGCCGGAACGGTCCCTCGATCGAAATCGCGAAATTGTAGTGCGTGCGCGAGAACGGCTGCGGCTGGTCGGGATTGGCGCTGCGATAGCCGACGTAGATCGCCCAGGCGCGATGCCGCGCATCGAGCAGCGCGGCCCCCGAGGCGCCGGGCGCGGCGTTGCAATCGATCGCGACCTCGCGCACGCCCTGCGCCGAGGTGCCGATGAAGTAGCGCGCGCTGCAGCGCTCGACGGCCATGCCGTCGGCGCGGCCATGACCGCCGGCGTACATGGCGACCGCCGCCGGAACGCCGGGCGGCGCGGCGAGCGCATAGGGCCGCGCGCCCGGGATCGCGGCGGCGAGCCGCGCCACCGCCCAGTCGCGCGCGGCCGGGTCGGCCAGCGGCCTGGCGCTGCCGCTGCGGATCGAGTGCTCCTCGATCGCGACCGCGCCGCCGCCCGCGGCCGGCTCGAAGATGCAGGCGCCGCCGCGCGGTCCCTGCGGTCCGACGAGCACGTGGCCCGCCGTCACGATGAGATCCGCGCGCAACACCAATTGCGCGGTGCCGATGGCGCCGCCGCAGCGCACGATGCCGCTCGCCGAAAAGCCTGCGCCCGGCTGGCCCCACGCGAAGCCGCCGGCCGAAGTGCCCGGGGATTGGTTGGAGTCCGGCTGGATGCTGATCGAGGGAACGAACGGCCGCGCCAGTTCCGCGGGCGAGGCATCAGCGGATGCGGCGGGCGCCGGCAAGCCGCTCATGGCCAGGAGCACCAAGCCGCTCAGGACGAGAAGAACCAACTCGCCCAGGGCCAGAAGAACAAGGCCGACTGCGAGGAAAGGACGCATCGCATCTCGCTTAAAACCCGCCGCCGGCGCTGCACGACCGCCTGCGCCCGTAACCGTCGTCGGTCATGCAGGTGTCGAGCGGCGGGAGCCCGACCCCGCGGTCCTCGAACAGGATCGCCGGCGATCCGCGCACGCTCGCGCGCGGATGCCGATCGCCGCGGGTCGTCGGCTTGCCGTCGACGCTGTCGGCAAGTGCCGGCGCGGCGCAGAGCGTAACGATGGCCGCGAGCGCCATCGCCATGCGCA
>DASZJC010000603.1:0-8273 GCA_035948495.1 Xanthobacteraceae bacterium
ACTCGAGATCGCCTGGGCGAACAGCACCTCGACGAGGCCGAGCGTGCGCACGCTCGCGGCACTCGCGAGCGCGAAGGCGAGGAACCAGAACTCCGACGCGAGCGCACCCAAGGCGCCGGCGAATAGCGAGGGACGCCATGCCCGGACGATGGCCAAGAGCACCGCGGGATCGCGCAGCGCAAGATAGAGCGAGAGCAGGCTCGCCGTGGTGGCGAGGCCGACCGTCAGGGTGAAGGTCGCCGCCATGACGAACGGCGTGTCCTCAAGGCTGAGGATTGCGCCGCGATAGGTGACCGCCGACAGCGCGAACATGGCGCCGGAGCCAAGGCCGAGCAGGGTCGGCAGCGCGTCCGCCCTGGCGCCGCGGCGCGGCCTGAGCGACATCGTCACGACGCCGGCCGTCGCGATCAGGATCGCGATGAGCATCGGCAACGTGAGCGCGTCGCCGAGAACGAGGAGGCCGAACACGGCGACCTGTACCGGCTCGGTCTTGATGTAGGCGATCGCCACCACGAACGAGCGCTCGCCCATGGCGGCGAGCATGAGCGCAGTCGCCAGGATTTGCGTGATCGTGCCGGCGAGCACCCAAGGCCAGAACGCGAGCCCCGGGCGCGGCAACGCCGTCCCGGTGACGGCGAGGAGGACGATCAGAAAGGCAAGCGCGAAGGGAAAGCCGAACAGGAAGCGCACGTGCGTGGCGCCGAGCGTTCCGAGCGTTACGATCAACTCGCGCTGCATGGCGTTGCGCGCGGTCTGGCCGGCGGCGGCAACGACGGTGAACGCCGCCCAGAGCCAGGGAAGGTCGACCATGCGCAATTCCGGTGAGCGTCTGATCTGCTAGGCCGGCCGTTGCGCCAGCAGCATATAGTTCACGTCCATGTCGTCGGCGAGCTGCCAGCCGTCGAGGAGGATGTTGTAGACCACGCCGCGCTCGTCGATCACCGCCAAGCCGCTGCGCTCCAGCACGGCTGCAAGCTCGTTGGGCGTGACGAACTTCTCCCACCGGTGGGTGCCGCGCGGCAACCAGCGCAGGACGTACTCGGCGCCGACGATCGCGAGCGCGAAGCTCTTGAGCGTGCGGTTGAGGGTCGCCGTCACCATCAGTCCCCCGGGTGCGACCATGCCGGCGCAGCAGCGCACGAAAGCGGCGAGATCGGCGACGTGCTCGACCACCTCCATGGCCAGAACCACATCGAAGCGTTCGCCCGTCTCGGCCAGGGCCTCTGCCGTCGTGGCGCGGTAGTCGACGGCAAGTCCGCCCGCCTCCGCGTGCAGGCGCGCCGCCGCGATATTGGCCTCCGCCGGATCGGCCCCGACCACGGCCGCGCCGAGCCGCCGTAGCGGCTCGCACAAAATGCCGGCGCCGCACCCGATATCGAGGATGCGCAGCCCGTCGAGGCACTTACGTGCCTTGGCGTCGCGATCGAAGTGCCGGCAAGCCGCGTCGCGAATATAGGCGAGCCGGGTCGGGTTGAGCTTGTGCAGCATGCCCATGCGGCCGCCCGGGTTCCACCACTCGGCGGCCAGCGCGGCAAAGCGGGCAACCTCCCGTTCGTCGACGGTCGAGATTGCGGAGCGTGGGGGCGTCATCGCATCTCCCGGCGGCCCCGATCGGCTATCGCAGTTGCGGCGGCGGGGCCTCCTCAGTAGGTATATACGCGTCTTTTCGCGCCGGTGCCCGTCGCTCGACCCAGCGACTGCAGGCGCCGACTGTCTGGGGCGCCCGGATTCCGCATGAGCCGCCTGGTGATGAAGTTCGGCGGAACCTCGGTCGCCGATCTCGACCGCATCCGCAACGTTGCGCGCCACGTCAAGCGCGAGGTCGACGCCGGCCATCAGGTTGCCGTCGTCGTTTCCGCCTTGGCCGGCGTCACCAACCAGCTGGTCGAGTGGTGCCGCGCCGCCGCGACGCTGCACGACGCGCGCGAATATGACGCCGTGGTGGCATCGGGCGAGCAGGTCGCCGCCGGGCTTCTCGCCATCGTGCTGCAATCGATGGGCGTCACCGCCCGCTCGTGGCAGGGCTGGCAGATCCCGATCCGCACCGACAACGCCCACGGCGGGGCGCGCATCCGGGAGATCGACGGCAGCGAACTGGTGCGCCGCTTTGTCGAGCGCGGCGAGGTCGCGGTGGTGACCGGCTTCCAGGGCATCCACAAGGAAACCGGCCGCGTCACCACGCTCGGCCGCGGCGGCTCGGATACGTCCGCGGTGGCGATCGCCGCCGCCATCGCGGCCGACCGCTGCGACATCTATACCGACGTCGACGGCGTCTACACCACCGACCCGCGGGTCGACGCGCGCGCGCGGCGCCTCGACCGCATCAGTTTCGAGGAAATGCTGGAGCTGGCATCGCTCGGCGCCAAGGTGCTGCAGGTGCGCTCGGTCGAGCTCGGCATGGTCAATAACGTGCGCATCTTCGTGCGCTCGAGCTTCGACCGGCCGGAGGATATCGATCCGCACGATGCCCCGCCCGGCACCCTCATTTGCAACGAGGAGGAGATCGTGGAACAGCACGTCGTGACCGGCATCGCCTTCTCCAAGGACGAGGCGCAGATTTCGATCCGCCGGGTCGCCGACCGGCCCGGCGTCGCCGCCGCCATTTTCGGCCCGCTCGCCGAGGCCAACATCAACGTCGACATGATCGTCCAGATCATTTCGTCCGACGGCGCGACCACCGACCTCACGTTCACGGTCCCGGCCGCCGATTTCGACCGCGCCAACGCGGTGCTTGCCCAATCCAGGGGACCGATCGGCTACGACCGCCTCGACGGCGCCAGCGACATCGCCAAGATATCGGTGATCGGCATTGGCATGCGCAGCCACGCCGGCGTGGCCGCGCGAGCGTTCAAGGCGCTCGCCGAGCGCGGGATCAACATCCGCGCCATCACCACCTCGGAGATCAAGTTCTCGCTGTTGATCGACGCCGCCTACACCGAACTTGCGGTCCGCACGCTGCATTCGCTATACGGCCTCGACAAATAGCTGCGGGGGGCCGGAACCCGCGGGATTGTCGCAAGCCCAGCCGGGACGGCGCGGTCCCGGACGACGCAACGGCCAGCAGGATTTCCCGATTTGGCCTTCCCCTGGGGTGGGCGTAGGAAATCTGCAAAAGTTCAAACGTATGCCGGGTTGCCATTGGGCCGGCGGGTCCGGCCGTGGCAGCCTGCCAGGGACCTCACGTCATGCGGGGTGCACTCGGCGGTCCACGCGTGTTGTTACGCCGGCTCCGCGAGGTCATGGCGGAGCCGGTCAGCGCCCAGGATCGCCTCGACAAGATCGTCGTGCTGATCGCCGCCAACATGGTGGCGGAGGTTTGCTCCGTCTACGTGCTGCGCGTCGACGGGACCCTCGAGCTTTACGCCACCGAAGGCCTCAACCGGCAGGCCGTGCACCAGACCGTCATGCGCGCGAACGAAGGGCTGGTCGGCCAGGTTTCGCGCGAAGCCAAATCGATCAATCTTTCCGACGCGCACGCGCATCCGGCGTTCTCGTACCGGCCGGAGACGGGCGAGGAAATCTACCGCTCATTCCTGGGCGTGCCGATCCTGCGCGCCGGCAACACGCTCGGCGTGCTGGTGGTGCAGAACCGGGCGCAACGGACCTATTCGGAGGAGGAAGAGGAGGCGCTGCAGACGACCGCGATGGTGGTGGCCGAGATGATCGCCTCGGGCGAGCTGTCGGCGCTCGCCCGGCCCGGCCTCGAGCCCGCCGCGCGCCGGGTGTTGCACCTGACCGGCACCGCCATCGCGGACGGCATCGGGCTCGGCCATGTCGTGCTGCACGAGCCGCGCGTCGTCGTCACCAATTTCATCGCCGACGACGTGCCCAAGGAGCTCGGACGCCTGGAAGCCGCGGTCGACACGCTGCGCGCCGACCTCGACCTCATGCTCGAGCGCGGCGACGTGGCCGACGGCGGCGAGCACCGCGACGTGCTCGAGGCGTTTCGCATGTTCGCCTACGACCGCGGCTGGATGCACCGGCTGCGCGAGGCGGTGATGACCGGCCTCACCGCCGAGGCCGCGGTCGAACGCGTGCAATCGGACGCGCGCGCCCGCATGCTGCGCCAGACCGACCCGTTCATGCGCGATCGGCTGCACGACCTCGACGATCTTGCCAATCGCCTGATGCGCCAGCTGATCGGGCAGGATCACGCGCCGGCCAAGGAGAGTTTGCCCGACAACGCCATCATCGTCGCCCGTTCCATGGGGCCGGCGGCGCTGCTGGATTACGACCGCTCGCGCCTGCGCGGCCTGGTGCTGGAGGAGGGCGGGCCGACCTCGCACGTGGCGATCGTCGCGCGCGCGCTCGGCATCGCCGCCGTTTCCCGCATCGAGAACGCCGTCGGCCTCGTCGACCCGGGCGATGCGATCATCATCGACGGCACCGAAGGCGACGTCCACGTGCGGCCGCCGCCCGATATCCAATCGGCCTATGGCGAGAAGGTGCGGTTCCGGGCCCGGCGCCAGGCGCAATACCAGGCGCTGCGCAGCCGCCCCACCGTGACCCGCGACGGGGAGCCGGTGGCGCTGATGCTCAACGCCGGGCTGCTGGTCGACCTGCCGCACATCGATGAGTCGGGCGCGGCCGGCATCGGCCTGTTCCGCACCGAGCTCCAGTTCATGGTGCGCACGGCGTTTCCGCGCACCAGCGAGCAGCTCTCGCTCTATCGCGCGGTGCTCGATGCCGCCGGGGACCGGCCGGTGACCTTCCGCACCCTCGACATCGGCGGCGACAAGGTGCTGCCCTATATGCGCACCGTGCACGAAGAGAACCCGGCGCTCGGCTGGCGCGCGATCCGGCTCGGGCTCGACCGTCCGGGCCTGCTGCGCAGCCAGATGCGCGCGCTGCTCAAGGCCGCCGCCGGGCGCGAGCTGCGCGTGATGTTCCCGATGATCGCGGCGATCGACGAGTTCGACCGGGCGCGCGCGCTGGTCGAACGCGAGCTGACCCACTTGCGCCGCCACGGCCACAAGCTGCCCGACCGGGTCCACGTCGGCGCCATGGTCGAGGTGCCCTCGCTGCTCTACCAGCTCGACGAGCTGTTCGCCCGGGTCGATTTCCTCTCGGTCGGCTCGAACGATCTGTTCCAGTTCCTCTACGCGGTCGATCGCAGCAACGCCCGCGTGGCCGGAAGGTTCGATCCGATCTCGGTGCCGGTGCTGCGCGCGCTCAAGATCATCGTCGACAAGGGCCGCGCCTGCGGCAAGCCGGTCGCGCTGTGCGGCGAGCTTGCCTCGACGCCGCTCGGCGCGTTGGCCCTGGTGGCGCTCGGCTACCGGGTGCTCTCGCTCACCCCGTCGGCGGTCGGGCCGGTCAAGGCCATGCTGCTCGACCTCGATGCCGGCAAAGCGAGCGCGCTGCTGCAGCCGCTGGTCGAGCGAACGGTGGGCACCATTGCGGTGCGCGACCGCCTCGAGGCCTTCGCGGCCGCCGAAGGCCTGCAGCTCTGAGATTTTGCGATGCTCCCGCAAGCCAAGCTCGATGCCCTGGTCGCGCGCCAAGCAGCGATCGAAGCGGATCTGGCCGCCCAGCCGGACCGCCAGACCTACGTGAAACTGTCGCGCGAGTTCGCCGAGCTCAGTCCGCTGGTGGACAGCGTGAAGGCCTATCTGGCCACGATCGACGAGCTCGCCGGCCTCGACGGGCTCATCGGCGATGCGACCACCGATGCGGAGATGCGGGATCTCGCCGCCCAGGAACGGCCGACGCTCGTCGCGCGGCGCGACCGGCTCGAGCAGCAGATCCTCCTCGCGCTGATCCCCAAGGACGCCATGGACGAGCGCGACGTGGTGCTCGAGATTCGCGCCGGCACCGGCGGCGACGAAGCCGCCCGCTTCGCCGGCGATCTTTTCCGCATGTACGAGCGCTACGCGGCGCGGCAGGGCTGGACCGTCGAGGTGATTTCCGCGAGCGAGGGCACCGTCGGCGGCTACAAGGAAATCATCGCCGAGGTGCACGGGCGCGGAGCGTTCGCCAAGCTCAAATACGAGTCGGGCGTGCACCGCGTGCAGCGCGTGCCGGCGACCGAAGGCTCCGGCCGCATCCACACCTCGACCGCGACCGTCGCGGTGCTGCCCGAGGCCGCCGAGGTCGACGTGACCATCGCCGACGCCGACCTCAAGATCGACACCATGCGGGCGGGCGGCGCCGGCGGCCAGCACGTCAATAAAACCGAATCCGCCGTGCGGCTCACCCATCTGCCGAGCGGCATCGTCATCGTCGTGCAGGCGGAGCGCTCGCAGCATCGCAACAAGGCCAAGGCGCTCAGCCTGCTGCGCGCCAAACTCTACGATTTCGAGCGCCGCAAGCGCGACGCCGAGCGTGCCGCCGAACGGCGCGGCCAGGTCGGCTCCGGCGACCGCTCCGAGCGCATCCGCACCTACAATTTCCCGCAGGGGCGCGTCAGCGACCACCGCATCAACCTGACCCTCCACAAGCTGCCCCAGGTGCTCGAGGGAGAGGCGCTCGGCGAGATCGTCGATGCGCTCGTCACCGAGCACCAGGCCTCGCTGCTGGCTGCCGAAGAGGCGCGGCCGTCATGACGATCGCGCGCTAGAATCTTTATTGGTCGGATTTTCTGCGGAAAAACGGTGCCCACTTTTCCGGAAAATGCTCTCGACGCCTCGGTCTCGACCGCCGGCGCGCGGCGGGCTTTGGCGCGCATGTTCGCGGCCGCAAACCTCGATACGCCGGCGCTCGATGCGCGGATCATCGTCGGCCATGCCCTTGGGCTCGACCACGCGGCGCTCGCCGCCGCGGCCGAGCGCGCGCTCGGCGCCGAGGAGCGCGAGCGCATCGCCGCGATGGCGGCGCGCCGGCTTTCCCGCGAGCCGGTCGCGCGCATCGTCGGGAGCAAGGAATTCTGGGGCTTGCCGTTGCGCGTGACGCCGGCGGTGCTGGTGCCGCGGCCGGAGACCGAAACCCTCGTGTCGACGGCGCTCGCGGTCGTCGACCGCGGAGGCGCCCGCGCGCGGCCGCTGCGCATCGCCGACCTCGGCACCGGCTCGGGAGCGCTGCTGCTCGCATTGTTGAGCGAGTTGCCGAACGCTTTTGCGGTCGGCACCGACCGCAGCCTCGCCGCGCTCGCCGTCGCGCGCGAAAATGCGCAGCGGCTGCGGCTTGCCGCGCGCGCGGCCTTCGTCGCGTGCGATTTCGCCGGCGCGCTCGCCGGCGGTTTCGATCTCGTGGTCGCGAACCCGCCCTATGTGGCCAGCACCGAGCTGGCGCATCTGGCTCCCGAAGTCCGCGACCATGATCCGCACCTCGCGCTCGACGGCGGACCGGACGGCCTGCGGGCCTATCGTGCGCTCGCGGCGGACGCGGCGCCGCTCATCGGCGCGCGCGGCCACATGGTGGTCGAGGTCGGCGCCGGCCAGGCGGCGGCGGTCGCAGCATTATTTACACCGGGACAACCGTTGGATGTTACCGCGGTCCCCGACCTGGAGGGAACTCCGCGCGCCCTTCATATCCGCCCCGCAGACCACGCATAGGCCGGAAAAATCAGGAAAAAAGCACTTGGAATATCGGCCGGGACCGATTAGGTTCCCACTACGACATCGGCCCGAGATTAAAGGGCGCCGCCCGGAGGCCCGGAGCAGAGCTCTGTGAGGCGGCGGCGCATGCGAGGCGGACGACGATCGGTCAGTTCGAGGACTTAAGCCTTCGCCGGCTCGGGATACGAAAGCTTCACCGGCGTGGCGCGTGTCGCTTAAGACAACGCGCAGGACGAGGGATGGGCAACACCGCGGGATGACCGCGGGCGAGAGACCGCTACGGCCATCGTAATGGAATTGGGGCATCGACGCGCGAGCGCCGCTCGGTTTGCGGTGGCGCGCCATGCGAGCTGCAATATCGGCGCGACCGCGATCCATGGTGCGCCGGTCGATGGGGAGAGAACCGGCGGAACGGCCGCCGCAGATCGGGAGTAGATGAACCACCAGCCATGAGAAACGGTCAGAACAAACGCATGCGGGGACGCAACCGCAAGGGCCAGAATCCGCTGACGCGGGTCTACGAATCCAACGGTCCCGACGTGAGAATCCGCGGGACCCCGAACCACGTCGCGGAGAAATACGTGCAGCTGGCCCGCGACGCCCAGGCCTCGGGCGATCCGGTGGCGGCGGAAAACTACTTCCAGCACGCGGAGCACTATTTCCGCCTGATCGCCGCGGCGCAGGAACAGTTCCGCCAGGGCCAGCCCTATTTCCGCCATGACGGGGACCAGCGCGACGACAATTTCGACGCGGGCGAGGAGGACTCGGGCGGACAGC
>DASZJC010000604.1:0-2212 GCA_035948495.1 Xanthobacteraceae bacterium
AACATCACCACGAGCCGGTCGCAATGGGCGAAGAGTTCGTCGAGATCTTCCGACACCAGCAGCACGGCTTTGCCGGCGGCGCGCGCGCCCAGCAGCAAATCGCGCACGGCGGCCGCGCTCGCCACGTCGAGGCCGCGGGTCGGATGGAGGGCGACGATGAGCGCCGGATCGGCCGCGAGTTCGCGCGCGAGCACGGCGCGCTGCTGATTGCCGCCGGACAAGGTCGCCATCGGCGCCGCGGCCGGCGGCATCGGTACGTGCAGCCGCGCGAACGACTCGGCCATTGCCGCGTCCACGCGCGGCCAATCGATCCCGACGCCGGCGTGATAGCGCGCGCCCGCCCCCAGCGCGAAGTTCTCCCGCAGGCTCAGGCCCGGGATGCACGCCATCTCCACGGCGTTCTCGGGAATGAAGGCGACGCCGCTCGCGCGAACCTGGCCGATCGCCCACCCGGTCGCGTCTTGTCCCCACAAGAGCTTTCTGCCCGCGACCGGCCGTTGCACGCCGAGGATCACGTCGCCGAGTTCGCTTTGGCCGTTGCCGGCGACGCCGACGACGCCGACGATCTCGCCGGCATGAAGCCGCAAGATCACGTCGCGCAGGGCGACCGCGCCGCCGCGGCTTGCGGTCGAGACCCCGTCCAGTTCGAGGACGCAGGGGCCGCGCTTGCCGGCACCGCGCGCCTCGCGGCGGGGCTCGACAATCGTCCGGTCGAACATGAGCGAGACCAGCGCCGCCTCGCTCGCGGCGCTGCGCGGCATGGCGCCGGCGACGCGGCCGTGACGCATGACCGTGATGCGGTCGGCGCAAGCGAGCACGTCGCGCAGCTTGTGGCTGATGACGAGAATGCCGTAACCCTCGTCCCTGAGCGCGGCTATGACGCGGAACAGCGCGTCGGCATCCGGCGGCGCCAGCACGCTGGTCGGCTCGTCGAGGATCAGCACGCGCGCGCCGGCGGCGAGCTGCTTGAGGATTTCGAGCCTTTGCTGCTCCCCGATCGATAGCTCGCGAACCCGCATCGAGAGAGGCAGGGCGAGATGAAATCGCTCGCAGGTGCGGGCGATCCGCTGCATCAGCTTGGCCGGCCGCAGCAGCGCGGGCAGATCGGTAAGGAACAGCGCCACATTCTCATAGACGCTGAGCGCCGGAACCAGCATGAAGTTCTGGAACACCATGCCGATGCCGAGGGCGCGCGCGTCGCGCGGCGAGGCGATCGTCGCTTTCCTGCCGCGCACGCGGATCTCGCCCGCGTCCGCCCGATAGAAGCCGCACAGGATCTTGCACAGCGTGCTCTTGCCGGCGCCGTTCTCGCCGAGCAGCGCGTGCACCTCGCCGCGGCGGACGTCGAGATCGATGCGGTCATTCGCGACGACCTGCGCGAATCGCTTGACGATCCCGCGCGCCTCGATCAGCGGTGCTCCCGGCTCGCCGTCCATCGTTAAGATCGCAGCACGCAATCCGTGAGGTCGTCAAGAACGGTCCACTCCCGGGTTCGGCGTCCGGTCGAAGCCGGACCCGAACCATCGGGAGTGGACGCTTGAACCGCCTTGGAGCCCGGATGACCCCCGCGAAGGCGGGGGGAAATCCGGGGCTGCTGTCCTACGACTTGAAGTGATAGGTCATGCCCGCGTAGGCCGTGCTTTCGATCGACGTTCCGGGCGCGATCTGCGAGAACAGCGGCGCATTATGGTCGGTGCCGAACTTGTTGTACCAGTACCGGTAGCCGACATAGGTGTCCCAAATGCCCTTCTTGCCCCAGAACACTTGGGAGGTGTCGAGCGTGAGACGGGCGTCTTCGAACACTTCCACCTTGGTCTCGGCGTCGGCAAGGCAGGTTGCCGTGATGCCGCAGGCCCCCGCCAGGTTCGCTTGCGAAATGCCGGTGCCCTTCGGGCCGATGAGGTTGAGGATGTTCTGGAACGTGAGCGGCACGGACGGCCCGAGGAAGGTGAGAGGTTCGGAGACGAACGTCTCGACCCTCCAGGTCACGTCGAACTCGCGGTTGCCGCTGAAGGGGCCAAGGCCGAAGTTGCAAGCGCCCGGCGGAGTGGTGAAGGGATTGACGATAGCAACGCCGAACCCTGCATTTCCGCACGAATCAAACGAATTGCGCGTATATTCCTTCTCGGCCATCAGCGCGACATTCACGACTCCGGGCAGATTCAGCTGCCACTGCAATCCGACCATGCCGACCGTGGTGTGCTCGTCGAGG
>DASZJC010000605.1:0-5905 GCA_035948495.1 Xanthobacteraceae bacterium
ATATTCCGTGATGATGAAATTCGGCATGCAGGCCGAAGCGTGGACGGTGGCGGACAACGCCAGCGTGGTTGAATTGTAATTGTGCGGCGAGACGGCGATGGCTTCGGATTCGGCTGCCGCCGCGATATACATAAGTTCGAGGATTCCCCCGCAATTGGCGACATCGGGATTGATGATGTCGACGGCGCGCGCGCGAAAGATCGGGCGGAAGCCTGCACGGGTCAGGAGCGCCTCACCGGTCACGACCGGAATGCGGCTGGCGCGACTAACTTCCGCGAGCGCCTCGGCATTCTCCGACTGACAGGGTTCTTCCAGCCAGTATGGCTCGAACTCGGCGAGCGCATTAGCGAGATCGATCGCGTGCATGGGCGCGAGCCGCCGGTGGACATCGATGAGAAGGTCGACGTCCGCGCCGACGGCGTCGCGCACGGCGCGCGTGACCTTCACGGCGCGTGCGATGTGATGCTTGGGCACAAACGTGCGCCAAGGATTCGGCAGCGGATCGAATTTCAGCGCGGTGAAGCCGCGCCGGCGCACCGATTCCGCGGCGCGGGCGTAGTCGTCGGGCGACTGCATCTTGTAGCTCCACCCGTTGGCATAAACCCGCACGCGCGCACGGCAGGGGCCGCCGAGCAGATTGTAGACCGGCTGCTGCGTGATCTTTCCGGCGATGTCCCACAGCGCCTGCTCGATGCCGGAGGTGGCACAATAGAACTCGAGCGAGCCGCGGCGTTGGGCATAGTCGTCGAAGGCGATCTGCAGGATGTGGCGGATATGGAACGCCTCGCGGCCGATGAGATAGCGGCCGAGTTCCTCGACCTGCGCCGCGATCGCGCGGTCGCGGTCGTATTGGCTGTAGGCCTCCCCCCATCCGACCACACCGGCATCGGTCGCGATGCGAACGAACACGAAATTCTTGCGCCACCCGGAATGAACCGGAAGACATTCGACGCTCGAGATTTTCATGCTGACCGTCGGTGCGAGCGGGAAGGCGGAGAGATCATACCGGCCGATCGCCCTTGATCGTGACCCGGCGTCCGGAGCGCGTCTGCGGGTAGAGTCCCAGATTGCCTGATGCTGGACGCAGCGGTTGTCATGTCCCGCTGGGCAGCTCGACTGCTAGACTACATCACTCATGCGGCGGGGCGGAAGGGACATGACCGCTCCTGGCACTTCGCGGACGTGCCGACCGGCGGCGGCAACGTCCGCGCTCGGGGCCAAAGCGGATTTGCGCAGACCGCGCCGAGCCCAAATTCCGGACGCGATCTTTGCCGTTCAGAATCGCGACCCCGCGCGGCCGCGCAGGCGATCGGCGCGGCGCTCGAAGGCGCCGAGAATCTCGGCGAACATGGCGTCGAACGCGCGCGACGCCACCGCCGCAAGGATCGGGCTGTCGAAGGCGTAGTCCACGCAAAATCCGACCCTGGTCCGATCCTCGCCGTCGGGCTCGAACGTCCAGACGACGTGCAGATGGGTGAGCGGCCCGTCGAGCGCCGCGACCTCGATCCGCCGCGCGGCGGCGTCGCCGGTGGTCCGATTGGCGTAGCTCACGTCGAAGGCCGCGACCCCAACGGTCATGCGCGAGACGATGACCGTGCGCCCGCCCTCCCCGGCCGTGCGCGAATAGACCTTCACGGCGCGGCAATGCGGCACGAACGCCGGATAGCGCTCGAGATCGAGCACGAGGTCGAACAGATCGTTCCAGCGGTGATGAATCCGCCTGACCACCGCAACGTCCGGCGCGGCGCGGCCGCGGCGGGGCGGATGCGCCGGCGAGCGTGCGGGGCGCGGCCACGCCGCCCGCGTGAGCGTCGTGGTGGGCCGGTGCAGCGCGCGTGCTTGGCTCGTCATGGCGGCGTTGATCGTTCCAGCGACTTCACGAGCGCCTCTGCCCGCCGCATCACGCGTTGAGTCGGCTCAGGGCGGAGCGGTTGCGCAGCACGACCCGCCGCGACGTCGGCAGCGCTATCGCGGCGTTCTCCTCGAGCTGGGACAGCGTGCGCGACACCGTCTCGATGGTGAGCCCGAGATAATCGGCGATGTCCTGGCGCGACATCGGCAAGTCCACCGCGTCGCCGGCGGGCGCGCGCTCGGCCATTTCCAGCAGGAACGTGGCGATGCGCTCCTGCGCGTTCCGGATGAGCAGCAGCATGTGGTTCTGCACCCGCCCGAGTTCGCGCGCGGTAACCGTCCACAATTGGCGCGCCACCTCGGCGTCGCGCTCGGCGAGCGCGATCACCGCGCTGCGCTTGATGACGAGGATGACCGAATCGGCGATCGCCTCGGCGGAGCTGCCATGGGTCGCGCCGGCCTCGAGGCCGAACATGTCGCCGGCCAATAGGAACGCGCCGATCTGGCGGCGACCGTCGTTGAGCACCCGGTAGGTGCGCACCGCGCCGCTGACGACCTTGTAGAGGTAATCGTTCGGCTCGTTCTCGCCGTAGATTTCCACGTTGCGTGCGAACGGCATCGGCGCGCCCATGAGATCGAGCGAACTGCCGTGCGCATGCGCGCCGGGCGGCAGGCCGTTGCCCCCGCGTGCCGTGGCGGCGTGGCGGGATGAATTCTGGTGGAGCGCGGTTCGCATCAACATGGCCATGTCCTCCAAAGCTTCCGAGCATTGGGATTAAGGACGTTGGCCGCCGAAGAAAATTCAGATAATCCCCCTAAGGGATTCTACCTAGGCGGCCGGGGTGCCATACTTAGCGTTTTCAATGACTTAGCCGGCCGCCGGGGTGTTGACGCACAATTGCGCGCATGTTTGATGCGGCTAGCGCATGTTCCGGCGAAGTGGGTACCGGTTCGCCGATAAGAACATGCGCCAATCATAACTTCTAGAGCATGATCCCGAAAAGTGGGTACCGGTTTTCGGACAAGATCATGCTCCGGCAACAAGTTAAAGCGGGATGACGATTCGAAGAAAAGTCATCCCGCTTTAAAGGGAAGTCGTGTCCATGGCCGATTCCGCCGTTCGCAGCGAAACGTCCGTTGCCGGACGCGCGGCCGACCCGAACGCGCTGCGGCGCGCCGCGACCGACTACGCGCTGGCGTTGGCCGTGGCATTGCTCGGCTTTGCCGTCCGGCGGATGCTCGATCCGATCCTCACCGCCCAGGCGACCTACATCTTCCTTACGCCGGCGATCATCGTCGCGAGCGCCGTCGGCGGTTTCGGCCCCGGCTTGCTCGCGACGCTGCTGGGCGTCGCCGGCGGGCTTTATTTTTCCGGAGACCTTCCGGCGCCGAGCGTGCGGGAAATCACCAGTGCCGCGGCGTTCGGCGCGATCGGCTTCGGCATCGCCTGGTTCGGCGGCTGGTTTCGCCGCAACCGCCGCGCCGCCGCCGCGTCCGCCGAGCAGGTGCTCGCGCGCGAAGCTCACCTCAAGTCGATCCTCGACACCGTGCCGGACGCGATGATCGTCATCGACGAGCGCGGCACGATTCACGACTTCAGCGCCGCCGCCCAGCGGACGTTCGGCTATACCGCCGAAGAGGCGGTGGGACAGAACGTCAAGATGCTGATGCCCTCGCCCTACCGCGAGAACCACGACGGCTACCTCGCGCGCTACCTTACGACCGGAGAGCGCCGCATCATCGGCATCGGCCGGGTCGTCGTCGGCGAGCGCAAGGACGGCGCGACCTTCCCGATGGAGCTCGCCGTCGGCGAGATGCGCTCGAACGACCGGCGATTCTTCACCGGCTTCGTGCGCGACCTTACCGAGCGCCAGGAGACGGAATCGCGGCTGCAGGAACTGCAGAGCGAGCTCGTTCACATCTCGCGCCTCACCGCCATGGGCGAGATGGCCTCGACCCTCGCGCACGAGCTCAACCAGCCGCTCTCGGCGATCGCCAATTATCTCAAGGGCGTGCGCCGCCTGCTCGAGCGCCACGGCGGCGAGCAGTCCGCCGTGATGCAGGACGCCATGGACAAAGCGGCCGCGCAGGCCTTGCGCGCGGGCGACATCGTCCGGCGGCTGCGCGACTTCGTCGCGCGCGGGGAGACCGAACGGCGGGTCGAGAGCATCGCCAAGCTGGTGGAGGAGGCAAGCGCGCTCGCGCTGGTCGGCGCCAAGGAGCAGGATATCCGCGTGCGCACCCAATACGACCTCGACGTCGATCTGGTGCTGGCCGACAAGGTGCAGGTCCAGCAGGTCCTGCTCAATCTGATGCGCAACGCGGTCGAGGCCATGGCCGGGTCGCCGCGGCGCGACCTCCTGCTCTCGACCGCCTCGGTCGACGGCGACATGGCGGTGATCAACGTGGCGGACAGCGGCCCCGGGATCGACGCGGACATGGCCTCGCAGCTGTTCCAGCCGTTCGTCACCACCAAGCCGCACGGCATGGGCGTCGGCCTCTCCATTTCGCGCACCATCGTCGAGGCGCATGGCGGGCGCATCTGGACCGAACCCAATCCCGGCGGCGGGACGATCTTCCGCTTCACCCTCCCCCGCGTGTCCGACCAGGATGTGCGCGATGCCGAATGACCAGACGGTGCACGTGATCGACGACGACGACGCGGCGCGGGATTCGCTCGCCTTTCTGTTCCGCACCGCCGACGTCGACGTGCGCACCTACGGCTCGGCGACGGAGTTTCTCGCCGCGGCGCCGGCGATCAAAGGCGGCTGCGTCGTCACCGACATTCGCATGCCGCAAATGGACGGCCTCGAGCTGCTGCGCCGGCTCAGGCAACTCGATTTCGCGTTGCCGGTCATCGTCATGACCGGGCACGGCGACATTCCGCTGGCAGTCGAAGCGATGAAGGCCGGCGCCGCCGATTTCTTCGAAAAGCCGTTCAGCGACGACGCCATGCTCGCGGCGGTGCGCCGCGCGCTGGGGCGCCAGCGCCAGGACCGCGCGCGCGAAGCGGAGCACGCCGCCGTCAAGGAGAGGCTGGCAAGCCTGTCCGCGCGCGAACGCCAGGTGCTCGAAGGGCTGGTGGCGGGCAAGCCGAACAAGACCATCGCGTTCGACCTCGGCATCAGCGCGCGGACGGTGGAGATCTACCGCGCCAACGTGATGACCAAGATGGACGCCGCGAGCCTGTCCGAGCTGGTGCGCATGGCGCTCACCGCCGGCATCTTGGGCGAGCCGCCGATCTGATCCCCCCGAAAGGCGACGCGCTCCGTCCTCCGTCCTCCGTTTGATCTAGGTCAATGCGCGCGCCGGCCAACATCGGCTTGAATCCGCCGCGAACGGTATTGCTCGGTCGCCCATGCTTTTGCCCATGCACAGAGAGCCGGCAGTTCCCCAACCCGATCCGGTCGTCGTCATCGACGACGACGTCGCGGTGCGCAATTCGCTCCAGTTCTCGCTCGAGGTCGAGGGCTACGCCGTGCGCGCCTACGAGGGCGCGGGCAAGCTGCTCGAGAAAGCGGACCTGCCCCGCTGCGGCTGCCTGATCATCGACTATAACCTGTCCGACACCGACGGGCTGACGGCGCTTGGCAAGCTGCGCGACCGCGGCGTCCGCGCACCGGCGATCCTCATCACCACCAACCCGAGCCCCGCCTTGCGCGCCCGCGCCGCCGCCGCCAACGTCCCCATCGTCGAAAAGCCGCTGCTCGGCAACACGCTCCTCGAGGCGGTGCACGAGGCCATTGTCGGATCGGCGGGCGCGTCTCGCGCCTGATTATGGATGCGACGACAAGAAGCTTGCCGCGGGACCGGCCGCGTGGCCTTGATCTGCGTCAAACGCGTCATGCTCGGCCCGATGATATCAATTGATCCGGGTCAAGGCCGGTTCGTGCGCGGCCGCGCAAGTGTCGCTACCCGACGGAGAGTTCCATGCAGGCAAGAGATGTCATGACGCCGAAGGTCGTGTCGATCGCCCCGGACGCGGCGGTCCGCGAAGCGGTACGCCTGATGCTCGAGCACAACATCAGCGGTTTGCCGGTGGTCGACGCCGCCG
>DASZJC010000606.1:0-8293 GCA_035948495.1 Xanthobacteraceae bacterium
GCGCTGGCGCCGAACCCGGTCATGCCGACGAACGCGCCATCGGTGCCGATGATCGCATCCCAGCCCTGGCGTACCGCGGCTTCCACGGCCACCCGGACCGGCGCGTCGCCGATCACGGCCTGCCGGCGCTCGGCGGGCGCGGCCAGGAACAACTCGACGCACGGCACCGAGACCACGCGCGCCGCAATGCCGCGGGCGGCGAGGAGGTTACGGGCTTCGGCCGCGATTGCCACCTCGGAACCCGATGCGAACAGCGAAACGGCGGCTTTGCCGTCGGCGGGGACCAGCTCGTAAGCGCCGGCCGCGCAACGATTGTCGGCGTTGAACCCGGCGCGCAGCTGGGGGAGATTTTGCCGGGTCAGCGCCAGCACGCTCGGGCTGCGCGCGGTCTCGATCGCGAGCTGCCAGCACTCGACGGTTTCGACGATGTCGCAGGGCCGAAACACCAGCAGGTTCGGGATCGCCCGCAGCGCCGCGAGATGCTCGACCGGCTGGTGGGTCGGGCCGTCCTCGCCCAATCCGATCGAGTCGTGGGTCATGACGTGAATGACCCGTTGTCCCATGAGGGCGGCGAGCCGCAGCGCCGGCCGGCAATAGTCGGAGAACACCAGAAACGTTCCCGAATAGGGAATGACGCCGCCGTGCAGCGCCAAGCCGTTCATGGCCGACGCCATGCCGTGTTCGCGCACGCCGTAATGGATGAAGCGTCCGGAATAATCCTCAGCCGACAGCACGCTCATGCCCTTCGGCCGGGTGTTGTTCGAGCCGGTCAGGTCGGCCGATCCGCCGAGGAGTTCCGGCAACGCCGGCACCAGGCTTTCGAGGGCGATTTCGGAGGCACGACGGGTGGCGACCTCCTGGGGCGATGCGGCGAGCTTCTGCTTGATCTCGCGGACGGTTGCGGCAAGCCGGCTCTGCGCCGCCTCGCCGCGCAGGCGCCGCTCGAACTCCGCGCGTACGTCCGGCGCGAGCGCGGCCACTCGCCCGGTCCAGGCGGCGCGAACGGCTTGCGAGCGCAAGCCGGCCTGCCGCCACAATTCGCGCACGTCGGCCGGCACCACTAACGGCGGCTCGCTCCATCCGAGGTTCTTGCGCGCGGCCTCGATTTCCGGTGCCCCCAACGGCGAGCCGTGCGCCTTCTCGCTGCCCGCCTTTGTCGGCGCGCCGAAGCCGATCGTTGTGCGGCAGGCGATCATCGTCGGGCGGTCGCTGCGTTGCGCCGCGGCGACCGCCGCGGCGATCGCCGCGGGATCGTGCCCGTCGATCCGGCTCGCGGCCCAGCCGGCGGCCTCGAACCGCGCCACCTGGTCGACCGAATCGGCGAGCGCGACCGGACCGTCGATCGAAATGCCGTTGTCGTCGTACAGCACCGTCAGCTTGGCGAGCTTGAGATGGCCGGCGAGCGCGAGCGCCTCGTGGCTGATGCCCTCCATCAGGTCGCCGTCGGAGGCGAGCACATAGGTGCGGTGGTCGACGACGCCGTCGCCGAAGCAGGCCGCCAGATGACGCTCCGCAATGGCCATGCCGACCGCGTTGGCGAGGCCTTGGCCGAGCGGACCGGTCGTGGTCTCGACGCCGGGCGTGTGGCCGTGCTCCGGGTGGCCGGGCGTGATCGAGCCGAGCTGGCGGAATCGCTTGATCTCCCCGATCGTAACGCCGTCATACCCGAGGAGATAGAGCAGCGCGTAGATCAGCATCGAGCCGTGGCCGGCGGAGAGCACGAAGCGGTCACGGTCGGGCCAGTCCGGGTCCGCCGGATCGAATTTGAGGAACCGGCCGAACAGGACGGTGGCGATGTCGGCTGCCCCCATAGGAAGGCCCGGGTGGCCGGACTTCGCCTGTTCGACCGCGTCCATGGCGAGGGCGCGGATGGCGTTTGCCATGCGGTCATGTTGGGCGCGCGACGTCATGGGGCGTACTGTTTGGAGCGGCCTGGTTGCGGGACGCGGCTTCCTCGACGCCGGCTGCCGTCGCCGAGGTCAGCGAAGCCGCCTCGCGCGAAGCAAATTCGAGACGCCGCGCCAGGGATATCTGCCGAAGAAGGTCTGGGGCGGCGGACTGATAGCATGTGACGTTTTGGAGTCAATCTGGTGTCCGGTTCCGGAGTTCGCATGGCCTTGCGGCCCCCTCTGATGCGAACTTCGGATTCGCGGCACCGGCGCCGCGGCGCGACGCCGGATGCAATGCCGGGCTTATGCCAAACACTTGACAATTTTCCGCCCCGGACCGCGGGCACGGTCGCTGCCGCGGGAAGGGAGAAGAATCCAGCGAGAATTCGCACGGGTATCTCGCCGAGGCGTTGACGCGGAACCGTCACACACCGTACGTTTTCTTCGGCAACTCCTTGCTGAGGCGAATATTTCCCGACGCTGGTGCGGCGGCCGCGGGGGGCGGGGAGATAATCATGAGCGATGCGAGCGCAATCGACGCAGCAAGCCGGCGCCTTTCCGCGGCGCTCGATGCGCTTGAGGCGGCGGCCGAACGCCGGCGCCAGGCCGATCACGGCGAGGACAAGCTCGCCGCCCAGGTCCAGGCGCTCGGCACCGACCGCTCCAAGCTCGCCGCCGATCTCGACACGCAGGCCGCGCGCCGTAACCGGCTCGAGACCACCAATCGCGAGGTCGCGCGCCGGCTCGATCTTGCCATCGACACGATCCGAACCGTGCTCGACGCGCACGATCGTTGACAATCGGCGACGTCGGCACGGACACTCGTTGACGAACGGCGGTGCCGGCACGGCCGCCCGGGAGTGCGTCATGGCTCATGTCAGCGTCACCATCAACGGACGGCAATACCGCATGGCCTGCGAGGACGGTCAGGAGAACCACCTGATCTGGCTGTCCGGCGACCTCGACCGCCGCATCGGCCAACTGCGGGCGCAGTTCGGCGAGATCGGCGACATGCGGCTGACCATGATGGCCGCGCTGACCGTCGCCGACGAGCTGGTCGAGGCGGGCAAGCGCCTGCGCCGCCTCGAGGAGGAGCTCGCCGCGCTGCAAGATGCCCGCGCGGTCTCGACCGAGCGGGCGCAGGCGACCCAGGCGGCGGTCGCCGCCGCGCTCAACTCCGCGGCCGAACGGATCGAGCGCGTCACCAAGGGATTGAACCGCGGCCTTGGCGAGGGCGTCGCCATCGGCTGATCGCAGCGGGGTGCGGCGGCCCATGATACGACACGCCGCGGCTGCGGCCGCGGTGGCGCCGGCGCCGCGCGCGCATTAGATTGGTGCGGCGGGGCTGCGGGGTGCGACGGAGTTTCAATCCCCGGGGCCTTATCGATCCTAAGGGAGCTGTCCCTGGCCGGGCTCGTGGGCCCGGGCACACGGCGCCCACCTACGCTGTAGGTACCCGGGATCGAGCGCTCCGACGGCCAGCGCGGCTCCGCACTCTCTTGCCTCCGCTTCGGACGCCCGGGATTATCGATGGTCGAACCCGATCGGATGTCTCAGTCCACCCTTGTCGATATGAAGGCCGCGCTCCGGCGCGAGGCGCTGGCGCGCCGCGACGCCCTGCCGGCGCAGGTGCGCCAGGCGGCGGCCGAAGCCGTGGCGGTCCGGGAGTTCCCGGTCGACGTGCCGCCCGGCGTACTCGTGTCCGCCTTCTCGCCGATCTGCAGCGAGTTCAACCCGCTGCCGCTGATGCGTCGCCTCGCTGGACGCGGCGCGCGGTTGGCTTTGCCGGTGGTGATCGGGCGCGGGAAGCCGCTGGTGTTTCGCACCTGGGCGCTGGGCGAGCCGCTCGGCAAGGGCGTGTGGGGCATCGGCGAGCCGCGCGCCGAGGCGGCGGAGGTCATGCCCGACATTCTGCTCGTGCCGCTTGCGGCGTTCGACCGCACCGGCCACCGCATCGGCTACGGGGCGGGCTACTACGACCTCACGCTTTCGGCCTTGCGCGCCCGCAAGCCGATCCTCGCGGTCGGGCTCGCCTATGCGGCCCAGGAAATCGCCGCGGTCCCGGCGACTGCGCGCGACGCGCGGCTCGATCTCGTGCTAACCGAGCGCGAGGTCATCGATTGTCGCAAGGCTTGATCCGATGCGTCTGCTGTTCGTCGGAGACGTGGTCGGCCGCAGCGGGCGCGCCATCGTCAGCGAGCGGCTGCCGCGGCTCGTCGCCGACTGGAAGCTCGATCTCGTCGTCCTCAACGGCGAGAACGCCGCCGGCGGCTTCGGCATCACCGAGGCGATCTATCAGGATCTCATCGACGCCGGCGCCGACGCCGTCACGCTCGGCAATCACGCGTGGGATCAGCGCGAAGCGCTCGTGTTCATCGAACGGGCGCCGCGGCTCATCCGCCCGGCCAATTATCCGCCCGGCACCCCGGGCCGCGGCACCACCGTGATAGCGGCGAAGAACGGCGCGCGCGTCCTCGTCGTCAACGCCATGGGACGGGTGTTCATGGATCCGCTGGACGATCCGTTCGCGGCGGTCGAGCGCGAACTGCAGGCCTGCCCGCTCGGCCGCGGCGCCGATGCGGTCATCATCGACATCCATGCCGAGGCGACGAGCGAGAAGCAGGCGATGGGGTTCTTTGCCGACGGCCGCGCCACCTTGGTGGTCGGCACCCACACCCACGTGCCAACCGCCGACCATCGCATCCTGCCGGGCGGCACCGCCTTCGTCTCCGACGTCGGCATGACCGGCGACTACAATTCGATCATCGGCATGGCCAAGGACGAGCCGCTCGGCCGCTTCCTGCGGCGCATCCCGGCGGGCAAGTTCGAGCCCGCGCTGGGGCCGGCGACCCTGTGCGCGATCGCGGTGGAGAGCGACGATGCGACCGGTCTTGCTGCCCGCGTCGCGGCGGTGCGGTTCGGCGGGCGCCTGGAAGAGGCGCGCCCGCGGTTCTGGGAATGAAGCCGCCGTTTCGGCCGCGGGCTTGTCCGCTGCGTTGTGGATTTTGTCTCCGCCGCATCCTATAAGCCCACCATCACGGGATCATTTGGCGGTTCACCCCAACGCGCGTTTGGCGCGTTATGCCATTGGTGGGCCGCGGAGACGATGCCATGGCCGGCCATTCCCAGTTCAAGAACATCATGCACCGCAAGGGGCGCCAGGACGCGGTGCGATCCAAGCTGTTCGGGAAGCTCGCCCGCGAAATCACCGTGGCGGCAAAGCTCGGCTTGGCCGATCCCGACATGAACCCGCGCCTGCGCGCCGCCATCCTCGCGGCGCGTGCGGAGAACATGCCCAAGGACAACGTAGAGCGCGCCATCAAGAAGGCGCAGGGCGGGGACGCCGAGAGCTACGACGAGGTGCGCTACGAGGGATACGGGCCGGGCGGCGTCGCCATCATCGTCGAGGCCTTGACCGACAACCGCAACCGCACCGCCTCCGACGTGCGCTCGGTCTTCTCCAAGAACGGCGGCAACCTGGCGGAGACCGGCGCCGTATCTTTCATGTTCGATCACGTGGGCGCGGTCGAGTTCGCTCCGCAGGTGGCCGACGCCGAGACGATGTTCGAGGCGGCGCTCGACGCGGGCGCCGACGACGTGGTGTCCACCGAGGCCGGCCATGAAATCTACGTGGCGCAGGACCGTTTGCGCGACGTCGCCAAGGCGCTCGAGGCGAAGTTCGGCGAGCCGCGCAAGGCGGCGCTGGTGTGGAAACCGCAGACCACGCTGCCGCTCCAGGATCTGGAGGGCGAAAAGCTGCTCCGCCTGATCGAATCGCTCGAGGACCACGACGACGTGCAGCACGTCTACGCCAACTTCGAGGTTTCCGACGCGCTCCTGACTAAGATGAGCGCGTGAAGGCGACCCGTGCCTTAGCTTCTACAGTTCAAATTCGACATGCCCTGGTCAAAAAGTATTTTCACGAGCCCATAGCTGGCACGGTCACGCCACCAAGCTTTGTTCGGCGTGGCGAAGCACAACTTCCACCTGCTCGCGCGTCACTCCGGGAAACCATTCGAGGAAGTCGTCGACACGCGCGCCGCCTTCGAGATTTTCAAACAGGGCCCGCGCCGGCACGCGCGTGCTCTTGAACAGCCACTCGCCGCTGACCTTCCCCGGTATGCGCTCGACGGCCGGGCATGTGGTCCAATCCAGCATGAAACGGATTCTATGGGGGGCGATGCGAGGCCGCAAGCCGCGCCGCCCACCGACTTTGCGCTAGTGCGGCTGCGGGTCTATCACCAAGGGAGATGAACCATCCGATTCGCATTCTCGGCATCGACCCGGGGCTTCGCCGCACCGGCTGGGGGGTCGTCGAGGTCGACGGCAACCGGCTCGCCTTCATCGCCTGCGGTTCCCTCGCCACCGACGACCGGGCGGCGCTCGCCGTGCGGCTGGTGACGATCCACGACGGGCTCGTCCGCGTGGTGGCGGATTTCCGCCCGGACGAGGCGGCCGCCGAAGCGACCTTCGTCAACCGCGACGCCTCGGCGACCTTGAAGCTCGGCCAGGCGCGCGGGGTCGCGCTGCTGGTCCCGGCCAAGGCCGGGGTGCCGGTCGCCGAATACGCCCCCAACCTGGTCAAGAAAACCATCGTGGGCGCCGGCCACGGCGACAAGGCGCAAATCCGCATGATGATCGGCGTGCTGCTGCCCAAGGCCACGCCCGACAGCGAGGACGCGGCCGACGCGCTGGCGGTCGCGGTCACCCATGCGCACCACCGGCAAAGCGTCGTCGCCAGGATGGCAGCGCAATGATCGGCAAGCTCAAGGGCGTGATCGACGCCTACGGCGAGGACTTCATCATCGTCGACGTCGGCGGTGTCGGCTACGTGGCGCATTGCTCCGCCCGCACCCTGCAGGCGCTGCCCGGTACCGGCGAGCCGGTGGTGCTCTCGATCGAGACCCACGTGCGCGAGGATCAGATTCGCCTGTTCGGCTTCCTGAGCGACGTCGAGCGCGAGTGGTTCCGCCTGCTGCAGACCGTGCAGGGGGTCGGCACCAAGGTCGCGCTCTCGGTGCTCGGCACGCTCAAGCCCGCGGATCTCGCCAATGCGGTCGCCATGCGCGACAAGGCGACGATCGCCCGCTCGCCCGGCGTCGGCCCCAAGGTCGCCGAGCGCATCGTCACCGAGCTCAAGGACAAGGCGCCGGCCTACACGTCGATCGACCCGGCGCTGGTGCGGCTTTCCGGCGCCGTCGAGGAGCAGCGCGCGCCGCAGCCCGTGCTCGACGCCATCTCGGCGCTGGTCAACCTCGGCTATGGCCAACCCCAGGCGGCGGCGGCCGTCGCGGCGGCCAATCGGGCGGCGGGCGAGGGGGCTGACGCCGCCGATCTCATCCGGCGCGGGCTGAGGGAACTCGCCAAATGACCTCCCCGCGCCGCCTCGTCACCGCCGAGCGCCGCGAGGACGACGCGGTCGAGGCGCCGCTGCGGCCGCAATATTTTTCCGAGTTCATCGGCCAGCAACAGGCGCGCTCGAACCTCGAAGTGTTCATCGCGGCGGCGCGGGCGCGCCGCGAAGCGCTCGATCACGTGCTGTTCGTCGGCCCGCCGGGGCTCGGCAAGACCACCTTGGCGCAAATCCTCGCGCGCGAGCTGGCAGTGAATTTCCGCGCCACCTCCGGCCCGGTGATCGCCAAGGCCGGCGACCTCGCCGCGCTCCTGACCAATCTCGAGGACCGCGACGTCCTGTTCATCGACGAGATCCACCGGCTCAACCCGGCGGTCGAGGAAATCCTCTATCCGGCCATGGAGGATTTCCAGCTCGACCTCATCATCGGCGAGGGCCCGGCGGCGCGCTCGGTCAAGATCGACCTCGCGCGCTTCACGCTCGTCGGCGCGACCACCCGGGCAGGCCTGCTCACCACGCCGTTGCGCGACCGCTTCGGCATTCCGATCCGGCTCAATTTCTACACCGAGGCGGAGCTTGAGCTGATCGTCAACCGCGGCGCCCGGGTGCTCGGCATCGAGATCACGGCGGACGGGGCGAACGAGATTGCGCGCCGTGCGCGCGGCACGCCGCGCATCGCCGGGCGGCTGCTGCGCCGGGTGCGCGATTTCGCCCACGTGGCGGGAGCGCCTTCGATCGACCGCGCCGCCGCCGATCGGGCGCTGGTGGAACTCGAGGTCGACGCCGCCGGCCTCGACGCCATGGACCGGCGCTATCTCGACACCATCGCGGTCCATTACGGCGGCGGGCCGGTCGGGGTCGAAACGCTTGCGGCCGCGCTCTCCGAGCCGCGCGACGCCATCGAGGACATCATCGAGCCGTTCCTGATCCAGCGCGGTTTTCTCCAGCGCACCCCGCGCGGCCGCCTCCTCACGTCGCACGCGTTCCGTCACCTCGGCCTCGCCGAGCCGACGCGCGATCCGGCGCAGTTCGGGTTGTTCTCCTCGGAAGA
>DASZJC010000607.1:0-2812 GCA_035948495.1 Xanthobacteraceae bacterium
GCCCAGGTCCTCGTCGACAAGCTGCCGACGGCGCCCGAGGGATACGAAATTGCCCGCGTCGACGTGGTGGTCCGGCTGCGGCGCAAGCGGGGCTAGCTAGGGCCTACGCTACTCGACCTTCTCGTTGGGATAGACCCCCCACAACCGGTCCTGCTCGATCCAGCCGTCGAAGCCGTCGCCGGCGAGTCGGCACCACGCGCCGGTGCAGCGCTTCACCGTGCCGAGCACGCCGGCCTGCAGGCGCGCGACCACCCGGCTGCGGCCGTCCGCATCCGCGTGGAGCGGCAACGGCGCGTCCTTGGCGCTGGCCTGGGGAATGACGATGGCGGTGCGCCGGCCCGACAGCAGCGAGTGATAGACCCAGCCCTCGGCGCCTTCCCAGTCGCGCACGCGCCGCCAATTTTCGTACTCGGCGGTGACCTCGACCGGCAGTCCCGCGCGGGTATAGACCCAGGTCACGTCGTTGTCCTTGGTCGGGCCCGCGCGCACGTTGACCTTGCCGGGCTTGAGGCTGACGAAGCGCGGCACCGGCAGGCCGCTGATCGAGCCCGTGGCGATCGAGCCGGTCGCAGTGGGGTCGGCCGCGGAGGCGGCGCCAGCCGCCGTCATGGCGGCGAGAAGCGAAGCGATCAAGAGGCGCCGCGCTGATGCCATAAGCACGTCCGCATGCGGTTGGTGTGCGCCGCCGGCCGGCGGCGCACATCGGCGTCGCACTCGGTCCGCGCGGCCGGGCCGGATCCCGCCCGGCGGCTTTGTGTTGGCACGGCCATCTGATAGAGAGGGACCGGCCCCCACACCCCGCGTCCGACTGGACCGCGCCAGTGTCGGTCGGCCTGGTTAATGGCGCCTGAACGGCGCCGCCGGCGCTTCGATGCGGGCGCGCAAGCGCGCGTGGGGCCGAGGACGTGGACATGCCGAACCGCAAGCGGCCGCTGGTGGTGGTCACCCGCAAGCTGCCCGACAGCGTCGAGACGCGCATGCGCGAGCTGTTCGATGCGCGGCTCAACCTCGACGACAAGCCGATGAGCCATGTGGAACTCGCCGAGGCGGCACGGGTCGCCGACGTGCTCGTGCCCACCATCACCGACCGCATCGACGCGGCCGTGCTCAGCCAGTCGGGCGAGAAGCTCAAGCTGATCGCCAATTTCGGCAACGGCGTCGACAACATCGACGTTGCCACCGCGCTCCAGCGCGGGATCACCGTGACCAACACGCCCGGCGTGCTGACCGAGGACACCGCCGACATGACCGTGGCGCTGATCCTGGCGGTACCGCGGCGGCTCGCCGAGGGCGCGGCCGTGCTCAGCGGCGACAAGGACTGGGGCGGCTGGACGCCCACCTGGATGCTCGGCCACCGCATCTGGGGCAAGCGGCTCGGCATCATCGGCATGGGGCGGATCGGCCAGGCGGTCGCCCAGCGCGCCCGCGCCTTCGGCCTGCAAATCCACTACCACAACCGCCGCCGCGTCCCGGCGGAGGTCGAGGAGGAGTTGGAGGCGACCTATTGGGAGAGCCTCGACCAGATGCTCGCCCGCATGGACATCATCTCGGTCAATTGTCCGCACACGCCGGGGACCTATCACCTGCTCTCCGCGCGACGGCTCAAGCTGATGCGGCCCGACGCCTTCGTGGTCAACACGGCGCGCGGCGAAGTGATCGACGAAAACGCGCTCGCCCGCATGATCGAGGCGGGCGAGCTGGCGGGTGCCGGGCTCGACGTGTTCGAGCACGAGCCGGCCGTGAACCCGAAGCTCCTGCGGCTCGCGCGCGCCGGCAAGGTCGTGCTCCTGCCCCACATGGGGTCCGCCACCATGGAGGGGCGTATCGACATGGGCGAAAAAGTCATTATCAACATCAGGACGTTCATGGACGGCCATCGCCCGCCCGACCGGGTGCTGCCGTCGATGCTGTGATCCCGTCAGCCCCGGCCCATCATGTCCCTGCGCATCATCGTCCGAACCGCCGTCCTGGTCGCTGCCTTCCTCGGCATCGGCCGGGCCCTCGCCGAGCCCATCACGGTGGACGAGTTCCGCCGCGAACTCGTCGGCATGCCCCTGTGCGGCACGCCGACCACCGGGCCGCTCGCCGGCAAGGCGCTGTGCACCGTGCATCTGCCCGACGGTACGGCGGTGCTCGCCGGCGCGGGGCTGATCGTGCGCGGCGTGTGGGATGCGGACAACGGCCACATCTGCCGGCGCAACGCCCACGACCCGCCCGACCGACGCCGCTGCGTCGACTACGAGCGCATCGGCCAGGATCGCTACCGCAACAGCGACGGCGTCGAGTTCTGCATCGGGCCATGCCCGGCGCCCGAGCCGGCGAGCGAAGGCGCGGGCGCGAACCCCGCCGACACCAACCCCGGCAGCGCCAACCCTGGCGCCAATCCTGGCGGCGCCAACCCCGGTACCAAGTAGCGTTTTCGTCCCCGCCGCAGGCGAGCTATGATCCTTGGGAGATTCATCCCGGGAGTTCCGCCGATGCGCGCAGCGTGTGCGGGGATCGCCGCAACGGCGTTCATTGCCGCCACGGCCGTTGCTGCCGGAAAACTCAGCCCGAGCGAAATCCAGGCGACGTTCTTCAACGGTCAGCCGTTCACCGCCGCGACCCCGCAGGGCATCCGCTACAAGATGGTGTTCACGCCGGACGGCAAGATGACGCGCGAGCCGGTCGGCAAGGCGGGCGCCAAGAGTGAGGGCACCTGGAAGCTGTCGAAGGACGGCTACTGCACCACCTGGAAAGGCGACAAGCAGAACTGCTTTGCGGTGCTCAACGCCGCCGACAACAAATGGTCGATCATGAAGGGCACGACCGC
>DASZJC010000608.1:0-2685 GCA_035948495.1 Xanthobacteraceae bacterium
AACCTTGCTGACCCTCTGATGCGAACTTCGGAATCAAAGGGACACTAGCAACTCTATGATTCTAGTGCCGCTTTTGAACCCGAAGTTCGCAACCGTACTTGCGGCAATGTGATGCGAACTTCGGGTTCGCGGCACTAGTGCCGCGAACGCGACGTTGGCACGGAATTGCGTGCAGTTGCAAACTTCGGCTTCAAAAGCGCTGCTAGAATCATGACGATTCGCAGAAAAGTCATCCCGCGGTAGCAATCCACAGGTTGCCCACCCGATAATGCGCGCGTGCCGGGAGGCCGCTCGCCTGCCTCGGCTACGCGGAATGCTGCGCGCCCTCAAGCCGCGCGGGGCTGCAGGCGGCGCCGCTGGTCGTCGAGCGCCCGCATGGCGGCGTCGCACACCCGCGCGGTCGAGGGATCGACCGGATCCGACAGGCTCCGCCACGCCACCAGCCAGTTATGCGCCTTGGTCAGGTGGAGCTCGACATAGGCGCCTGCGCGCAACTCTCCATGCGGCCGGACGGCGGCGGCTTCGTCGAGGGCGGCCGCATAGGAAAGGACCGCGGTCCGGGCCAGGTTCGCCCGCTCGTCCTCCCTCAACTCGGAATGGATCAGCATGTGCAGGCGCTTGACGAACCGACGATGTTGCTCCGCTTCGTGCATGCCGTACTCCCAGCGATCGGTAGGCCAAGTCTCCAGCGTGGGATTGGTTCCCGCTCGCGGGCGTGATGTTGCAATGCACTTGATGGGCGTTCGATGCCCCTCACATTGCGGACGTCGGTAACCAGTAACCCTCGGTTAGGATTTTTCGAAAAAGATGTGCCTCCGGATAAGGCCGAGAGATATCGCACATGCCCGTCGATCGCCGAGGCAGTCGCCGGCACGCATTGGGCCGGGATGTACTCGTTTGCTCCGAGGACGGCCAACCGATCGCCGGCTGTCACCTGTGCGACGTTTCCGCCACCGGCGCGCGCCTTGCTCTGGCTCCGCGCGAACTCGCCAAGCTGCCGGACGAATTCATTCTGGTGCTGGCGAAGCGCGCGAAGGTGCATCGCCGCTGCCGGGTCGTATGGCGCACGCACAACATGGTGGGCGTTCGATTCAGCAATCAGACCGTCAGAATCCCGTCGCCTGTCTCTGCCAATAGTGCAGCATCTGCTGCGCGCTCGAGGGCGACAGCCGGGTGAAATCGTCGCACGCTTCGGTGAGAGCCGGTGCGGACACGCGCGGGCCGGGGCGCAATTGCAGCACGGCGCGAGCGGTCGGCCATTTCGAACGCACCGCCTTGCACAGGATCAGCACGGGCTCCAGGCGCTCTCCCGTCATCAAGCTCTCGACCAGGTCGGCCGGCACCGCCGCCAACAGCGAGAGCGCCGCCACCGTCCGCTCGAACGCTTTCGCGGCGGCGAATTGAGCCACCTCTTTCTCGCCGAGACTGCCGGACGGATACTCCAGCAGAAGCGCCCGGATCGCCCCGCCATAGTCGCGCGGCTGGGCGGCGCCCTCGGCGATTTCCCCCGACACTCGCTCGAGCACCCGGCGGATCTCCGCATGCCGCTCCGGCGGGGCCGCCGCGATGAGGCGCGCACGCACCTCCTCGGTCGCTTGCGTGAGCAGCGCGCAGAACTGAGCGGGCGGGATATCGGCGCGCCGCACCATGCGTTCGGCGAGCGTCCCGTCCGCCCGGGCGCTCGCAAGGAGTTCGCCATAGCCCGCCGCCGAGAAGCTCGCCGCAGGATTGGCCGCCACGTTGCGTTTCACATAAGGGTTCCCGCGCCGCACCAGCACGTCGGTGACGGCTTGCCCGAGCGCGCGCCGTCCGGCAATGGCGAGGAGATGTGCCTGCCCCTTCGACTTGGCGATGTCGACAAGGTCGGCGTCCTCGAGCCGCGTCGACTGGGCGAGCACGGGACCGGCCACCGCGATTGCGTCGTTGCGTGCGAGCCGCCGGATCACCCGTTCCGGCGCGTTTGCGACCGGCGCCAGGCGCTGGCCCAGCTCGACGAGCGCGCGCGTCTCGATCCGGTCGATCAGGCACCCGATCACGTCGTCGAACAGGGCGACCTGCGCGCTGGTGAACCGATCGGCCGATCCGAGGAACAGATCGGTTATGCGCCGCAATGTCTCGGCGCGGCGGTCCGTCGAGCCGCGCTGGAGCGCATCCTCGAGCTCGACGATCAGCGAATTGCGCGCAGCCATGCGGTTTCGATCCGGCGCGCCGGGCCGGATCGGCCCCGCGGCGGGGGTTGAGACCGGCGCGAAGATAGCGGCGCAGTCGTGAACAATTGGTGTTGCGGACGCTCGCCGCTCAGCGCTCGGGCGAGCCGAACGCGGCCTTAACCGCGCCGAGCAGCGCCTGCGCCGTGAACGGCTTGTGCAGCCAGCCGAACGGCCGGGCTCGTTCGCCGCGCTCGCGCGTCGCCGCATCCGCATACGCCGTGGCAAAGATGCAGCGGATGCCGGTGCGCGCGAGGATGTCGACCGCCGCGGCGATGCCGTCGGTGTCGCTGGCGAGGCGAATATCCATGATCACGAGGTCCGGCCGCTCCGCGACCGCGACCGCGACCGCCTCGTCGGCGGCATGCACGACGTCGATCACCTCGAGGCCGTCTGCGAGCAGCCATTCCTCGATCTGGACGGCGAGAAAGAATTCATCCTCGACGACCAGCACGCGCCGCGCCGCACGGACGGCGTT
>DASZJC010000609.1:0-2282 GCA_035948495.1 Xanthobacteraceae bacterium
ATACCGTGATGTGGGTTTCTCTACCCCCTCTGGCAAGCTGGAGATTTTTTCCAGTGTGCTGCCGGCAATTGGTGAATCGCCATTACCCGAGTTCCGAGCGCCATTTGCTGAAGCGACCGGATTTCCGCTGACGTTGACCTCGGCAAAGAGTCCGCTTTACTGCCACAGCCAGCACCGCAACCTCGCTCGGTTACGCCGATTGGAGCCCGACCCCGTAGCCGAGTTAAGTCCAGCTACCGCGGCCGCCCGCGGTATCGGCGAGGGCGATTGGCTCGCGATCGCGACGCCGCGCGGCCGAGTGCGGGCCCGAGCCCAGCTCAATGCGGCGTTGGCGGACGGCATCGTTGCGGCGCGGCACGGCTGGTGGCAGGCCTGCCCCGAACTGGAGTTACCCGGCTACGATGCGCTCGATTCCGAGGGCGCTAACCTCAACCTGGCGATCGGCGTCGAGGCGGCCGACCCCGTCAGCGGCGCTGCCCCGCACCGCTGCTACCCATGCCAGATTGAGAAGTTGGCCTGAGGCAGCGCCCCAGCGGGCGCGCGTCGCATCTCCTAACCTCTGCGGGTCATTTGTTGCGGTGCACGAGTCCGGTTATAGCACTTCTCGGACATCGCGCGATGTCCGACTTGAGTCCGCTAAGCACCTCAAAACGGACATTGACGAAACGTGCCCGACCGATATTCGAGGGCGAATTCGGGGGCCGTTCGCGGGTGTCGCGATGAAGCCCTTGCGAGCGACCGCGAAGGTTTGCGAATCGATCAGCGACCGGTCGAGGCCGCCCCCGGGAACAACCTCCGGCATTGCGAGAGCGACGGCATGCGGGCGGGCGATGTCCGCTTGCGGGTGCGACGAGCGCGATCGGGCCGGGGATCCTGTGCGGACCTCGCGGAATCGACGCGATTGACCCACTTCGGACACAATCCCCTCCTTGGCTGTGACCTGCGGGGAGGATTCTCAGTCGAACCAGCGATATCGGTGTGCCGGGGGGATCCGGCACGGGGGGAGCCATGAGGGGGCAGACGTTCGCCGGCCGCGCAGGCCTGGATCAGGCCACGCTCGCAGACGCCGAGGGCTTTCATAAAGGCATGCACCGGCAGGCCCTGGTCTGGCTGCTGGCTGCGGCCCTGGCCGTGCTCGGCACGGCCGACGCGTCGTCCGCCGGACGCCACAAGCCGGCGTCGGCGCACCGCAAGAAGGCGGTCGAGGCGAAGCACCCCAAGGTCGAGGTGGCGCACCACCGGCACGTGATCGCGCCGCCGTCGGGCGGGGATGCGGCTGCGGCGCCCTTGCCGCCGGATGTCGCCGCGGTCAAACAGGCGATCGAGCTGGTGCGCCGGGGCAAGGCGAAGGACGCAACCGCGCTCGCGGCATCGATCGACGATCCGGTGGCGGCGAAGCTCGTCGCCTGGGTGAGCCTGCGCCACGCCGACAGCGAAGCCGGCTTCGACCGCTATGCCGCCTTCATCCGCGCCAATCCCGATTGGCCGGGCATGCCGTTGTTGCGCCGGCGCGCGGAGATGCGGCTGTGGCAGGAGCGGCGCGACGGCGACACGGTGCGCCGCTTCGTCGGCGAGCAACCGACCAGCGCGATCGGCCGGCTTGCGCTCGCGCGCGTCGAGATGGAAGCGGGCGACCGCGCCAAAGCCGAGAGCGAGGTTCGCGCGGTGTGGCAGTCGGCGCCATTGTCGGCCGAACTGGAAGCCACGGCGCTCGCGGCGTTTCCCCACGTGCTGACCCGCGCCGACCATGTGGCGCGAATGGACCGGCGCATCGGCGTCAAGGATTTTGCCGCCGCGATGCGCGCCGCAAAACGCGTCGGCGACGATCAAGTTGCTATCGTCAAGGCGTGCACCGCCGCCGAGGGGAAATCCGACAAGGGCGGGGCGCTGCTCGATGCGGTCCGCGCCGACGCGCGCGGGGATCTGGGCTACGCATTGTGCCGCCTGCACTGGCTGCTGCGCAACGACGCGCCGGGCGCCAATCTGCACGGCCGCATCGTGACGCCCAAAGAAAACATTGCGGCGGCGGTCAAGCTTGCGCTCGCCGCGCCGCAGGAGGATTTGCAGCGTCAAGATACCGACGAATGGTGGCGCGAGCGTCGCGCGTTGGCCCGCAAGCTCATCGACCTCGGCGACGCGGCAACCGCCTATCAGGTGGTCCGCGCCGCCGCGCCTCCGGCCAATCCCTACTACCGTGCCGATGTCCACTTCATGGCCGGCTGGATCGCGCTGCGCTTTCTCGCCGACCCGGCCACGGCGCTCGAGCATTTCGCCCACGTCGA
>DASZJC010000610.1:0-3685 GCA_035948495.1 Xanthobacteraceae bacterium
TGAGCCTGACGTCGCCGTGCACCAGCACGGGCGCCTCGCCCATCTCGTTCACGTTCGCCCGATAGGCGTCCGACCGCGTCTCACCCTTGAAGAAATCGACGAACACCGGCGCCCAGTCGGCGCCGATGAGATTGAGCATCAAGGCGGCCTTATAGGAATTGCCCGATTGCGCGAAACAGTACAGTTGATATTCGGCCATCAAAATCGGACGACAGAGGTCGGGCGACGGAGGACGGAAAAGGGACCACCGGCTCTCTGTCGTTTGTATCCGTTTTCTGTCGTCTGTCCTCCGTCGTCTGCTAGCGCGTGAGCGAGATCGTCTCGCCGGGCGCAGCCTCACCTTCGAATCGCGCCGGCGGAGAAAACGCAAGGCGGGCGAGCGGCTCGCCTTTATGGTCGCGGATCACCAGCGCGCCCTGGTCGTAAGCCCAGCGCCGGCTGGTGAAGAATTTGCCCGGACAGCCGCCCTGGGGCGCGATGGTCCCTTCGCCGCTGCCGGGCGTCGCCGCGAAAACCATCGCGCACGCGCCGCCGGCGGTGGAGGCAAGCTGCCAGCGGCCGGCCATGTCGACCGGCGGGGGAGTCGGCGCCGCTCGCGCGCCGGCGCGAACGTTCGGCGGCGGGGGCGGCGGCTCGTTGCTGGTCGGGCCGATGAGGCGGTCGCTGCCGCAGCCCGCAAGCGCCGCGGCAACGCCTATCGCCAGCCACCGCAAGCCGGGCATCATCGCGGCATCGTGCCTCTCATCGCATGGTGGGGATGACGAACTCGGCGCCCTCTTTCGTCCCCGAGGGCCACCGCGCTGTTACCGTCTTGGTCTTGGTGTAGAAGCGCACCGCGTCGGGCCCGTGCTGGTTGAGGTCGCCGAAGCCGGAGCGCTTCCAGCCGCCGAACGTGTAATAAGAGAGCGGAACGGGAATGGCGAAATTGACGCCGACCATGCCGACGTTGACGCGCGAGGTGAAATCGCGTGCCGTGTCGCCGTCGCGCGTGAAGATTGCAACTCCGTTGCCGTATTCGTGCTCGGAGGGAAGCCGCAGCGCCTCCTCGTAATCCTTGGCGCGCACGACCGAGAGGACCGGCCCGAAAATCTCCTCCTGGTAGATGCGCATCGACGGCTTGACCTCGTCGAACAGGCAGCCGCCCATGAAATAGCCGTTCTCGTAACCCTGCAGCTTGAAGCCGCGACCATCGACCGCAAGCTTGGCGCCTTCCTTGACGCCGAGGTCGACGTAGCCCTTGACCTTCTCCAGCTGCGCGCGCGTGACCATCGGCCCGTAGTCGGCCTGCGGGTCCGTCGACACCCCGATCTTGAGGCTTTCGACCCGGGGGATCAGCTTGTCGACCAAGAGGTCGCCGGTCTTCTTGCCGACCGGCACCGCGACCGACACCGCCATGCAGCGCTCTCCCGCCGAGCCGTAGCCGGCGCCGATTAGCGCGTCGACCGCCTGGTCCATGTCGGCATCGGGCATGACGATCATGTGGTTCTTGGCGCCGCCGAAGCACTGCACCCGCTTTCCGTTGGCGCAGCCGGTCGTATAAATATACTCGGCGATGGCCGAGGATCCGACGAAGCCGATCGCGCGGATGCGCGGGTCGGTGAGCAGCGCATCGACCGCTTCCTTGTCGCCGTTGACGACGTTGAGGACGCCAGCCGGCAACCCCGCCTCGACCAGCAACTGGGCGAGCCGCATCGGCACCGACGGGTCGCGCTCGGACGGCTTGAGCAAGAAGGCGTTGCCGCAGGCGATCGCCGGGGCGAATTTCCACATCGGAATCATGGCCGGGAAATTGAACGGGGTGATGCCAGCGACCACCCCGAGGGGCTGGCGCATGGAGTAGAGGTCGATGCCGGGGCCGGCGCCTTCGCTGAACTCGCCCTTGAGCAGCTGGGGAATGCCGCAGGCGAACTCGACCACTTCGAGGCCCCGCTGGATGTCGCCGCGGGCGTCGGGCAACGTCTTGCCGTGCTCGGAGGACAGCAGGGTCGCGAGCGCGTCGAACTCGCCGTGCACCAGCTCGAGGAACTTCATCAGGACGCGGGCGCGGCGCTGCGGGTTGGTGGCCGCCCAGGCCGGCTGCGCCGCCTCGGCCACTGCGATCGCGTGCTCGACTTCCGCGTGCTTGGCGAAGGCGACCTTGGCCTGGACCTCGCCGGTGTTGGGGTTGAACACGTCGCCCCATCGGCCCGAGGTACCCTTGATCTCCTTGCCGCCAACGAAGTGGCCGATCTCGCGCATGGACTCCTCCCTGACCGCGATCGCGGGCCCATGGCCGACGATCGGGACTTCTACCGTCTGATAGCGCTTTAGGCGGGAGTCGGGAAGCCGCCGGGACGCGACCTTTACGCTCCCTTAAGCACGCCGGCGCTAGGGTTCCCGCGGGGTCGTGCCGGCGGGGCGGCGCGCCGGTTTGGTACGCGTCGGAGTGCGTCCATGGACATTTCAACCGGCCTCGGCCTGCTTGCCGGCGCGGTCGTGCTTTGCACCCTCATCCTGATGGGCGGCGACCTCAGGATGTTCCTGGACGCCCACGCGGCGATCGTCATCTTCGGCGGCTCGTTCGCGGCAACGCTCATCCGCTTTCCGCTCGGCTCGATCTTTCACGGCCTTCCGCTCGGCGCCCGGTTCGCCTTCACCTTGCGCCGCATGAGCCAGCGCGAGCTGGTCGACGAGATCGCGGGCCTTGCCGAGATCGCCCGCAAGCAGGGGCCGATCGGGCTGGAGAAGGTCGAGATCGAGGATCCGTTCCTGGCCAAGGGCGTCCGGTTCGTGGCCGACGGCTACGACAGCACCTTCATCCGCGACAATCTCGAGCGCGACCGCGACAACTTCCTGACCCATCTCGACGAGGGCCAGAAGATCTACCGCGCGGTCGGCGACTGCGCCCCGGCGTTCGGCATGATCGGCACGCTGATCGGCATGGTGCAGATGTTCGCCAACATGACCGACCCGTCGAAGCTGGGCCCCTACATGGCGGTGGCGCTGCTCGCGACCTTCTACGGCGCCGCCGTCGCCAACCTGTTCTGCCTGCCGATCGCCGACAAGCTGCATCTCAAGCTGGTCGACGAGGAGATCAACCGCACGCTGATCATCGACGGCATCCTCATGATCCGCGAATCCAAGAGCCCGGCCCTCGTGCGCGAAATGCTGCTGGCCTATCTGCCCGAAAAGCACCGGCACGAGGAAGCCGAGACGGTGCCCGCCTGAGGCGGCGCCGGAACCGGGCACCCCCATGGCGCGGCGCAAGGAAGCTCACGGCGGCGGCCACGGCTGGTTCGTCACTTTCGCGGATCTGATGGGCCTGCTGGTCGCCTTTTTCGTCATGCTGGTCGCGTACTCGACCCAGGATCAGCAGAAGCTGCAGATCGTCGCCGGCTCGATGCGCGACGCCTTCGGCGTGCAGCAGGAGGTGCGCTATGCCGGCGTGGTGGAGCCCGACGGCCTGCCCACCCGGCCCAAGCTCAAGAATGCCGACCACATCCGCCCCGAGGATGCGTCGAATACCCCGACGCCCGACGAGCGCGACCGTCAGGTCGGCGTCAAGCTCAACGATGATCGCGGCTTCGCGCTCGCCGCCGCGTCGCTGCGCCAGGCCCTGCAGGACCTGCCCGACCTCACCGAGGTCTCGAAGCACATCATGATCGAGGAGACCCGCCAGGGCCTCAACATCGAGATCGTCGATCAG
>DASZJC010000611.1:0-4953 GCA_035948495.1 Xanthobacteraceae bacterium
TTCACGTCGGTCTGCGAGGCGACGTACTTGGCCAGATATTCGTCGGGCAGGAAGATCACCCGCTCGGCGCCGAGGCTCTCCACCACCTCGACCGCATTCGAGGAGGTGCAGCAGATGTCGCTCTCCGCCTTCACTTCGGCCGAGGTGTTGACGTAGGTGACGACCGGCACGCCGGGAAACCGCGCGCGCAGCAGCCGCACGTCGGCGGCGGTGATCGCCTCGGCGAGCGAGCACCCGGCCTTAAGATCGGGGATCAGCACCACCTTGTCGGGATTGAGGATCTTCGCGGTCTCGGCCATGAAGTGCACGCCGCACTGGACGATCACGTCGGCGTCCGCCTTGGTGGCTTCGCGGGCGAGCTGGAGCGAATCGCCGACCACGTCGGCGACGCAGTTGTAGATTTCCGGCGTCTGATAGTTGTGCGCCAGGATGACGGCGTTGCGCTCGCGCTTGAGCGCGTTGATCGCCTTGACGTAGGGGGCGAAGAACGGCCACTCGACCGCCGGCACCACGGCCTTGATGCGCTCGTAGAGATGCGCGGTCTCGCGCGCGACCGTCTCGTTCCATTCGAGCGACGGCATCGGCAGGACGCCGAGCCGACGCGCGGCCGCGGAGCGGCCCGACGCCGGAACGGGCGGCGGGGCGCGGTGCGGCGACGGCCCCAGGGCTTCCAGAATGGGCATTTGCGGTCTCCGGCTCATATGCTCAATGTGAGCATATCTAGGTACCAAAAGAACCGGCCTGAGCCGGCAGCAGTTATCCTCATTTAGAGCAGATCTTATATAGCACCTTTCCGGAGCCAATGCCAGCCCAGGGATGCATGGCTCGTCGGAGCAACATGCAAGGTATTGGTCGCAGTCGCGGCGGGCTTCCAACAGGGCTGTGGGGCATCGATGCGTGGCGCTCATCGGCCGGATAAGAACGTTTCATTTCCGCCGGACCTCGGGTCCGGATAAGGTCAGTGACGTTGACCAATCCCTCGGAGCGGAAGACATCCCGATGCTGATGCCCGCTGTTTCGGCCCAACGGCTGACTTGGCGCACGCCCGCGGTCATCGCCGTGTGCGGCTGCCTGATCGGCATGATGACGTTCGGGCCGCGCTCGACGCTCGGCTTCTTCCTCACGCCGCTGTCCCAGGCGCACGGCTGGGGCCGCGACGTGTTCGCGCTCGCCATCGCGGTGCAGAACCTGCTGTGGGGCCTCGGCCAGCCGCTCGCCGGTGCCATCGCTGACCGCTTCGGCGCCAACCGCGTGCTCAGCGTCGGCGCGCTGCTCTACGCGGCCGGGCTCGCCGTCATGGCCTACGCGACCAATGCCGCCGTGCTCGAAATCTCCGCCGGGCTGTTGATCGGTTTCGGGCTCTCCGGCTGCGCCTTCACCATCGTGCTCGGCGCGTTCGGAAAGTTGCTGCCGGAGAACTGGCGCTCGGTCGCCTTCGGAGCGGGCACCGCCGCCGGCTCGTTCGGACAGTTCTTGTATTCGCCGCTCGCCGTCCTGCTGATGGGCGTCGTCGGCTGGCAGGAGACCCTGGTGATCTTCGGGCTCAGCCTGCTGATGGTGCTGCCGCTCTCGCTCGCGCTCGCCACCGGGTCTGGCGCGGCACCCGTCGCCGCGGCGCCGGCGCGGCCCACGCAATCAGTGCGCCAGGCGCTCGCCGAGGCGTTCGGGCACCGCAGCTACGTGCTGCTCGTGCTCGGCTTCTTCACCTGCGGGTTCCAGCTCGCCTTCGTCACCGTCCACCTGCCGTCCTATCTGATCGACCGCGGCCTCTCCAACCAGGTCGGCGGCTGGACGCTTGCCATCATCGGCATTTTCAACATCGTCGGCTCGCTCTCCGCCGGCTGGCTCGGCAACCGCATGCCCAAGCGCTACATCCTCTCGGCCATCTATTTCGCCCGGGCGCTGTCGATCGTCGTCTTCATCAGCGTGCCGGCGAGCCCCCTCGCCACCTACCTGTTCGGCGCGGTGACCGGGCTATTGTGGCTCTCGACCGTGCCGCCGACCTCCGCCCTCGTCGCCCTGATGTTCGGCACCCGCTGGCTCACCATGCTGTTCGGCTTTGCCTTCTTCAGCCACCAGGTCGGCGGCTTCCTCGGCGTGTGGCTCGGCGGCCTCGCGTTCGAGCGCACCGGGTCCTACAATTCGGTGTGGTGGCTCTCGGTGCTCTTCGGCCTGCTCTCGGCGGTGATCAACCTGCCGATCGTCGAGAAGCCGGTCGCCCGCCCCGCCGCCGCAGCGGCGTAATCGGTCCGAACGGGCCACAGCGGCCGCCCGCGCGCGTGCATTAAAGAACCAAGCGGCACGCGTGCTGGCGGCAAACATCAATTGAGTCTTAGCTCGAGGATGTGGCGCTTGTCCGGCTTGATCTCGCCCTTCTCCACCCGCTTGACGATGTCGGTCAGGGCGGCGTTCGCCGGCGTCGATACGCCGAGCTCCTTGCCCTTGCCGACAACGAGGCCGTTGAGGAATTCGATCTCGGTGCGGCGGCCCTTGACCATGTCCTGGCCCATGGACGGCCGGTGCGCGCCGCCGCCGGGCTTCTTCGTCTCGGCGAGGCGATGCGCGTCGTACGCGCCCTTCGCTTCGATGTCGCCTTCGCCGGCGCGCGCGATGATCTCCGGATCGAGGTGGAGGATCTCCTCGAGCGCATAGCCGAGCGCCTGCCCGACCCGGATCGCCTCGCTGCCGAGCCGGGCGGTGAAATGGCGCAGCCCGTCGTCGAGCAATATGTCGCGGCTGATGAGGCCGGTGGACGCCGACACCCCGTTGCCCATGGCATTGACGACGAGCTTCGACCACCGTTCGCCCCATAGATTCCCGGTTAACTTGGCGGAGTCCGCCAGTGCCAGCAGCCGGCAGACCGCCCTGGCGCGGTCGGTCGCAATGCCGTGCACCTCGCCGACGCGGAAGACGGTATGCGCGGCGCCGTGCTTGCCACCGGCGCGGCGGACGTGGCCCGGCTCGCACAGCTCGACGGTGATCGAACTCGCGATCGAGCCGAGCGTCTTGCCCCAGCCGACGACGCCGGCGATCGTCTCCTCGTTCATGCAGTTCTGCAGCGAGACGACGAAGCCGCCCGGCGCGAGGTACTGGCGGATCATCATGGTGGCCCAGGCGGTGTCGTAGGACTTCGTGCAGACGAAGGCGATGTCGATCGGCTTTTCCTTGGCGAGGGCCTGCAGTTCGGTCACGTGCAGCGCGCGGGCCGGGGTCGTGAACTCGGGCACGTCGCGCAGATGGCTGATGCGAAAGCCCCGCGTGCGGATCGCCTCGACGTTCTCCGGCCAGAAGTCGACGAAGGTCACGTCCTCGCCGGCTTGCGCCATGTGGGCGCCCGCGTAGCCGCCGACCGCCCCCGTGCCGACAATCGCAATCTTCGGTCCCATGATCTTTCCTCCCACTTGATGTCTCGCGCATCTTGAAGTGTGCAGGGCATAGCACAATGCCGGTACCGAGGCTTGCACACGATCCGCCTCCGCGCCACTAATCCGCGCCGCTGACCAGGAGGCACCATGGCGAGTTTCAAGGCGATCCGGATCGACAAGGCCGAGAAGGGCCAGACCGTCGCGCTGGTCGATTTCGACGACGACGACCTGATGGACGGCGACGTCAGCGTGAAGGTCGAGTGGTCGACCATCAACTACAAGGATGGTCTCGCGCTCTCCGGCAAGGCGCCGGTGGTGCGCCGCTTCCCGATGATCCCCGGCATCGACCTCGCCGGGATGGTCGAAGCCTCGAGCAATTCCGCGTGGAAGCCCGGTGACCACGTCATCCTCGACGGGTTCGGCCTGGGCGAGACCCACCTCGGCGGCTATGCGCAAAGGGCCCGGGTCAAGGGCGAATGGCTGGTGCCCCTGCCTGCCGGCATGAGCGGACGCGACGCCATGGCGATCGGCACCGCCGGCTATACGGCGATGCTCGCCGTCATGGCGCTCGAGCGCCAGGGCCTTTCGCCCGACCAGGGACCGGTCGTGGTGACCGGGGCCGCCGGCGGCGTCGGCTCGGTGGCGATCGCCCTCCTTGCCAAGCTCGGCTACCGGGCCGTCGCTTCGACCGGCCGGCCCCAGGAGGCGCCTTACCTCACGGGCCTCGGGGCCGCCGAGGTGATCGACCGCGCCGACCTGGCCGGCGCCCCCAGGTCGCTCGCCAAGGAGCGCTGGGCCGGCGGCATCGACACGGTCGGATCGACCACCCTCGCCAACGTGCTGTCGATGACCAAATACGGCGGCGCCGTGGCAGCCTGCGGCCTCGCCGGCGGGATGGACCTGCCCGGGAGCGTTGCGCCGTTCATCCTGCGCGGGGTGTCGCTGCTCGGCATCGATTCCGTCATGTGCCCGCTGAAAATCCGCCGCGAGGCCTGGAATCGCTTGGCTTCCGACCTCGATCGGGGCAAACTGGCGGCGATGACCACCGAAGTCGGCCTGGGGCAGGTGCCGGACTTCGGATCGGCCATCGTCGAGGGGCGGGTGCGCGGCCGAATCGTGGTCAAGATTGGGTAAACGCGTTCAGGATTTCTCCACGATCGTCAGGCATGATCGCCCGGCGCCATGGTTAACAGGGGGTTGAGACCGTGAGGCTCGTGCGCTTATTCGTGCCGCTTGCCGGGGTGGTTGCCGGGCTTCTTGCCGGGTGGCCGGCTGCCGCCGGAGAGATGCGGACCGATGAGGCCAAGCGCTTCATCGCCGGCAAGCTCTACTCGTTCCGGTGCTTCGAGGGCACGGCCGGGGCGGGCCGCGTCCAGCATGACGGTTCGGTCGTCGGCGTCATCCGCTTCGGCGGCGCCGGGGCGATCCGCTACGTCAGTCTGCCGGCCGGGACCCTGCGGGTGAAAGGCGAATACTGGTGCGCCTCGTTGAAGGGGATTTCGTTCGAGCCCTGTTTCGACCTGGTGAAGATCGACGATTACAGCTTCCGCGGCAACGTCTCGGGCCTCAGCTTTGCCTATTGCAGCTT
>DASZJC010000612.1:0-2776 GCA_035948495.1 Xanthobacteraceae bacterium
GTTGAGCAGCACCCGGAACAGCTGATCCGCATCGGCATCGACCGCGAGCCCGCGCTCGACCGCGCCGACCCAGCGGATGCGCGAATCCGGGCCGAGCCCGAGATTGTCGCGCACGTCGTCGACCAGCGCCTCCAGCGCCACGGTCCGGCGGTCGGGCGGCGGCTCCTGCGCCTGGCCGTACGACAGGGTCGACTGGCAGAACGCGATGGCGCGCTCGAGCGCGGCCATCAGCTTGGGGGCGAAGCGCTGGACCGTCGGATCGGAAATGCTCGACAGCCGGTCGGAAAAGAGCTGCGCCGAAGAGAGAAGGTTGCGCAGGTCGTGGTTGATCTTGGACACGGCGAGGCCGAGCGAGGCCAGGTGGCTTTTCTGGTGCAGCATCGAGGCGATGTCGGCCTGCATGGCGGCCAGCCCGCGCTCGGCAACGCCGATCTCGTCGCGGCGGCTCGACGCCCGCATGACGCGGTCGCCGCTCTCCGGATCCTCGCGGAACGCGATCATGCTCGCGGTGATCCGGCGCATCGGACGCACGAACAGATAGTGCAGCGCGAAGTAGACGAGCGCGGCGGTGATCGCCGAGATGATGATCGACAGCAGCAGAATGTTGACCGAGAACCGCAGCATGGCCTGGCGCAGCGGCGCCTCGGGCATCACGATCTCGACGAAGTCGCCGCCCATGGGGGCCGGGCCGACCACCCGCATGAGGTCGTCGTCGCGCGAGAGCAGCGTGCCGAACGCATCGAGGATGGCGTCGTAGGCCGACATGTTGCGCATGTCGAACTCGTGCGGGACCGGCGGCAGCGGATCGGAGATGGCGAGCAGATGGCGGGTGTTGTCCATCTTCAGCGCGACCGCCTTGGCGCCGATTTCCGCGAGAATCTGCTGCACCAGCTCCTGCGGCACCATGTCCCGGGGCGCCGCCTTGAGCACCATCGCGGCGACATGGGCGGCCGCCAGGCGATCCTTGAGCCAGTTCAGGCGGAAATTGGCGATCGACGGCACATAGATCAGCACCTCCGCGATCATGACGAAGAGCAAAGTGAGCACGAGCAGCTTGCCCGACAGGCCGAAATAGGGCCAGCGGGCGCGCTCGGACGCGGGGGCAGCGGCGGTATTCTCGTTCATTCGCCTAGGTCCTGCGGCGCGCAACGCGCCACGCGAGCGCCCGCTCATCCGAAGCGGCGCAGCACGGCTATGATGCGCCGCACAAACGGACTCGTCAAACTGGCGGCGAAGTAGGTGACGGCGGCGCGCTTGCCGATTTCGGCAAAAGTCGGGTACGGCACCACCATGGCGGCGAAGGCGCGAATATTGAGGCGCTGCGCGACCGCCAAGGTCCAGGGAACGATCAGTTCGCCCGCGTGCGCGCCGACGATGGTGGCGCCGAGAATCCGCCCGTCTTTCGTCGTAATGACCTTGATATGGCCGCGCGTTTCGCGCTCGGCCTGGGCGCGGTCGTTCTCATGATAGGGCCAGCGCAGCACCCGGATGCGCCGGCGGCGCCTGTTCGCCTCGGCTTCGGTGATCCCCACCTGGGCAAGCTCCGGGTCGGTATAGGTCACCCATGGGATGACGTTGTCGTCGACGCGCGCGCGCAAACGAAACAGCGCGTTGCGGATGACGAGACCCGCGTGATAGTTCGCCACGTGGGTGAACTGCGGGCCGCCGGCGACGTCGCCGACCGCGTAGACCCGTTTGTTGGTGGTGCGCAGCCGTTTGTTGACCCTGATACCCTGCGGCCCGGACTTGATCCCGGCGGCGGCGAGGTCGAGGCCCTCGACGTTGGGGTGCCGCCCGGTCGCCACCAGAAGATGGCTCGCCTCGATTGCTTCCTCGCCGTTCGCCGCCGCCACCACGACGCGAGGCTTCGCGCCCGGCTCGACGCGCAGGACATTGGTGCCGGCGCGGATCGCAATCCCCTCGCGCTCGAGCTGATCGAGCAGGATGGCGGCGCATTCCGGGTCATCCTTGGCGAGCGGCACGGCCGCCTCCAATACGGTGACGTTGGCGCCGAGGCGGCGGAAGGCCTGGGCCATTTCGAGCCCGACCGGCCCGGCGCCGATGACGACGAGATGCTCCGGGCACACGGTCAGGTCGAACACCGTCTCGTTGGTGAGATAGGGCACCCGGTCGAGGCCGGGAATCGGCGGCGCCGCCGGCGCGGAGCCGGTGGCGACCACGAAGCGCCGGGCCTTGATCTCGATGGCGTTGCCGACCGCGACCGTGTGCTTGTCCTTGAACCGCGCCGCGCCTGCGATCACCCGCACGCCGAGGCCGGTGAAGCGTTCCTTCGAGTCGTTCGGGGCGATCGCCGCAATGACGCCGTGCACGTGGCCGTGCACCTTGGTGAAGTCGACCCCCGGCCGCTGCGACGCCACGCCGAACGGCGCGGCGGTGCGCATCGCCTGGGCGCGCCGGGCGGCGGCAAGCAGGGCCTTCGAGGGCACGCAGCCGAAATTGAGACAATCGCCCCCCATCTTGCCCTTCTCGATCAGCACCACCGGCACGCCGAAAGCCGCCGCTGCCGCGGCCACCGACAATCCGCCCGAGCCCGCCCCGATGACGCAGATGTCGGGCGTCAATGTTTGGACCATGCAGCTTCCCCCGCGATCGGACGCGATCGTGCCCGGCGCCCGCTCATCCCGGCATCCCGGCGCCGCGCCGCGCGCGCCATTTGCGCACCGCCACCGGAATCAGCGCGACGACGCCGAGCGCGACGAACGCCGCCAGCAATTGCGGCGTCGCCACCGCCGACAAGGCGAAGTCGAGCCGGCAA
>DASZJC010000613.1:0-1592 GCA_035948495.1 Xanthobacteraceae bacterium
TCGGCGGTCACGTGCCGATCGCCCTTGGCGAAGAGGATCCAGCCGAGCGACATGCGCTGACGCGTCGGCCGCAGACCGACGCGGCGCAGCATGGTGCGCACGTCATGCCACGGGCAGCCGTTCAGCTCCGCGCGCATGTCCGTACCCGCCCGCCCGGTGCCGGCCGCGGGTACTGTGCTCGCATAAACCGTGGCGCGATGTTGGGCCATCACACGCAATGCCTGCCCACGCCCGGGACATCCGGACCGGGATCGTTGCAGATGAGATCATAGGCGAGACGGGTGGGCACATGCAACTCCGTCGCAACAGGCTCGCCGCGACCAATCGCCGGTCGTGCAATCTGCCTCGGCCATAGCTATTTACGCTGGCGACCCGCGTCCCGTTCGAGGTTGTGGCGCTGCCGAAACACGGTTGCGGGCCGCGGCTCGCACGGCGCCGAGCGGCTTTTGCCCCCCGATCCGCTGTGATAGGACAGCGCCGACAGGAGAGGGTAGAGGGTCATGGCCGGATCACCGCTTGAGGCTCAGGCCGGAACGCAAAGCCGGCGCATCAGCTTCGATTTCGAGGACCTGCTGGCGTGCGGCCGCGGCGAGCTGTTCGGCGAGGGCAACGCCCAATTGCCGTTGCCGCCGATGCTGATGTTCGACCGCATTTCCCAGATCGCGGAGGAGGGCGGCGAGCACGGCAAAGGCCTGGTGCGCGCGGAGCTCAACGTGAAGCCCGACCTGTGGTTCTTCCCGTGCCACTTCAAGGGCGACCCGGTGATGCCGGGCTGCCTCGGGCTTGATGCGCTGTGGCAATTGCTCGGCTTTTTCCTCGGCTGGCTCGGCGCACCCGGCAAGGGCCGCGCGCTTGGCCTCGGCGAGCTGAAGTTTTCCGGGCAGGTGGTGCCGACCATGAAGAAGGTCGTGTACGGCATCGACGTCAAGCGGGTCATGCGCTCGAAGCTCGTGCTCGGGATTGCGGACGGCTGGCTTTCGGCGGACGGTTCGGTGATCTACCGTGCGCTCGACCTCAAGGTCGGGCTGTTCCGCCAGGGGGCCATGCTGCAGCCGAGCGGGGCCTGAGGCTCCGGGCGCCCGCGTCGGCGCCGTCCGGCGCCACGCACCGGTGAAGATGCGGACGAGGCAGGCATGAGACGGGTCGTCGTCACCGGGATGGGCATCGTCTCGTCGATCGGCAACAACACCCAGGAAGTGCTGGCGAGCCTGCGCGAGGCCAAGTCGGGCACCGTGCGGGCCGACAAATATGTCGAACTCGGCTTCCGCTCGCAGGTCCACGGCGCGCCCACCCTCGAGCCGGAGGGTGCGATCGACCGCCGCGCCATGCGCTTTCTCGGCGGCGGCGCGGCCTGGAACCACGTCGCCATGGAGCAGGCGATCCGCGACGCCGGTCTCTCCGACAACGAGGTGTCGAACGAGCGCAGCGGCATCATCATGGGATCGGGAGGGCCCTCGACCCGCGCCATCGTGGAAGCCGCCGATGTCGCCCGCACCAAGGGGCCCAAGCGGGTCGGCCCGTTCGCGGTGCCCAAGGCGATGTCGTCGACCGCCTCGGCGACGCTTGCCACCTGGTTCAAGATCAAGGGCGTG
>DASZJC010000614.1:0-1509 GCA_035948495.1 Xanthobacteraceae bacterium
GCCGGTATTCCTTGTAGGTGGTCGAGCCGATGCAGCGCACGGTGCCGGAGGCGAGCGCCGGCTTGAGCAGGTTCGAGGCGTCCATGGCGCCGCCCGAGGTGGCGCCGGCGCCGATCACGGTGTGGATCTCGTCGATGAACAGGATGGCGCCCGGATAGGCTTCGAGCTCCTTGATCACCTGCTTGAGCCGCTCCTCGAAATCGCCGCGGTAGCGCGTGCCGGCGAGCAAGGTGCCCATGTCGAGCGCGAACACGGTCGCGTCCTTGAGCACGTCCGGCACTTCGCCGTGGACGATGCGGCGGGCGAGCCCCTCGGCGATCGCGGTCTTGCCGACGCCGGCCTCGCCGACGAACAGCGGGTTGTTCTTCTGGCGCCGGCACAGCACCTGGATGGTGCGGTTGATCTCGGCCTCGCGCCCGATCAGCGGGTCGATCTTGCCCTCGCGCGCCTTCTTGTTGAGGTTGACGCAATAGGCTTCGAGCGCGTCGCCCTTCTTCTTGGAATCCTCCCCGCTCTTGGAATCGGAATCCTCCTCGCTGCCGCGCACCGGCCGCGATTCGGAAAGGCCCGCCCGCTTGGCGATGCCGTGGCTGATGTAGTTGACCGCGTCGTAGCGGGTCATGTCCTGCTCTTGCAGGAAATAGGCGGCGTGGCTCTCGCGCTCGGCGAAGATCGCCACCAGCACGTTGGCGCCGGTCACCTCGTCGCGGCCCGACGACTGCACGTGGATCACCGCGCGCTGGATGACGCGCTGGAAGCCGGCGGTCGGCTTGGAATCCCCGGCCCCGTCGGTCACCAGGCTCTCGAGCTCCGACTCGACGTAGGACACGAGGTTGCGGCGCAGCTTGTCGAGATCGACGTTGCACGCCCGCATGACCGCGGCGGCGTCCTGGTCGTCGAGCAGGGCGAGCAGGAGGTGCTCGAGCGTCGCGTACTCGTGGTGCCGCTCGTTGGCGAGAGCGAGCGCCCGGTGGAGCGATTGCTCGAGGCTGCGCGAGAATGTGGGCATCAGGGTCCTTGCTGGCTCAACGTGTCCGTTCGTTCCGGGTTTCCCAGGCTGGGATGAATTTCTCTGCGAATCGTCATCCCGCCTGGGTCATCCTTGGGCATGATCTTCTCCAAAAGCCGGCTTTTTTCGGGATCATCCCCTGGCCTACCTCAGCCTACTTCTTTTCCATGACGCACTGCAAAGGATGCTGATGCTTGCGGGCAAAGTCCATGACCTGCGTCACCTTGGTCTCGGCCACCTCGTAGGTGAAGATGCCGCACTCGCCGATGCCGTTCTGGTGGACGTGCAGCATGATGCGGGTCGCGCTCTCCCGGTCCTTGTTGAAGAAGCGCTCGAGCACGTGCACGACGAACTCCATCGGCGTGTAGTCGTCGTTGAGCAGCAGCACCCGGTACATGTTGGGCCGCTTGGTCTGCGGCCGCGTCTTGGTGATGACGGCGCTGCCCGGCTGGCCGGCATCGCCGCGCCGCTTGCGGTCGTCGTCGGCAAGGCGCGGGGCC
>DASZJC010000615.1:0-2448 GCA_035948495.1 Xanthobacteraceae bacterium
GCGCGGATAGACCTCCGGCATCTTATGGGCTATGGGATCGCCGGTCCATCGGAGCGACCGGGATGACGTCGCAGAACCTGCATGAGGATTATTCGCGCCACGCGGACGAGCCGCGCGGGAGCGAGCGCAATCTGGGCCTCACCTTCGCGGTCGTGCTGGCGCTCATCGGCGCGCTCAAGCTCTATCGCGGCAGCGGCTCGGGCCTCTATTGGCTCGCGACCGCCGCGCTGTTTCTGGCCTGCGCCTATCTGTGGACCGCGCCGCTGCGCCCGCTCAACCTCGTCTGGCACCGGCTCGGCCTCCTCCTGTTCGCGGTGGTCAGCCCGATCGTCATGGGCGTGGTGTTCTTCACGACGGTAGCGCCGATCGGATTGCTGATGCGATTCCTCGGCAAGGACCCGCTGCGCCTCAAGCTCGACCGCGCGGCGCGCTCGTACTGGATCGAACGCGATCCGCCCGGGCCGGCCGGGCCGCAGATGAAGAACCAGTTCTGAGAGGATCCGCCGTGCTGAGCATCGTTGCCGAGTTGTGGAGCTTTCTGCGGGTGCGCAAGAAATACTGGTTGGTGCCCGTCGTCGTGATGCTGGGCCTGATGGGCGGCCTGATCGTGCTCACCAAGGGCTCGGCGGTCGCGCCGTTCATCTATACCCTGTTCTGAGTTGGGGACGGCAGCGCGTGCGCATCCTCGGCATTTCCGCGTTCTATCACGACAGCGCCGCCTGCCTGCTCGAGGACGGGCGCATCGTGGCGGCCGCCCAGGAGGAACGCTTCACCCGCAAGAAGCACGACGCGAACTTCCCCCATCACGCCGCGCGCTACTGCCTCGACGCCGGCGGCGTGGACATCGGCGAGGTCGACTATGTCGCGTTCTACGACAAGCCGTTCCTGAAGTTCGAGCGGCTGCTGGAGACCTATCTCGCGTTCGCGCCGCGCGGCTTCCGCTCGTTCCGCATGGCCATGCCGCTGTGGCTCAAGGAGAAGCTGTTCCAGAAGCTGCTGCTGCGCGACGAGCTGAAGAAGCTCGGGCCCGGCCTCGACGTCGAGAAGCAGCTGCTGTTCGCCGAGCATCATCAGAGCCATGCGGCGTCCGCGTTCTTCGCCTCGCCGTTCGCCGAGGCGGCGGTGCTGACCATGGACGGGGTGGGGGAGTGGACCACGACCTCGGCCGGGCTCGGCCGCGGCAATCATTTGCAGATTCTCAAGGAGCTGCACTTCCCCCATTCGCTCGGCCTGCTCTATTCGGCGCTGACCTATCATCTCGGCTTCAAGGTGAACTCCGGCGAGTACAAGGTCATGGGGCTTGCCCCCTATGGCGAGCCGAAGCACGTCGATCTGTTCCTCGATCATCTCATGGACCTGAAGCCCGACGGCACCTTCCGCCTCGACATGGGCTATTTCGACTATTGCACCGGGCTGACCATGACCAACGGCGACTTCGACCGCCTGTTCGGCTCAGCTGCGCGCAAGCCCGACGAGCTGCTCACCCAACGCCACATGGACGTCGCCGCCTCGCTGCAGAAGGTGACCGAGGAGGTGATGCTGCGCCTCACCCGATCGCTTGCCCGCGAGACCGGCGCCAAGAACCTGTGCCTTGCCGGCGGTGTCGCGCTCAACTGCGTCGGCAACGGCAAGGTGCTGCGCGACGGCGCGTTCGAGCGCATCTGGATCCAGCCGGCGGCGGGCGACGCCGGCGGCGCGCTCGGCGCGGCGCTCGCCGCCTATCACCTTTATGCCGGCAAGCCGCGCCGCGCGAACGGCGGCAACGGCGCGGACTTGATGGCGGGGAGCTACCTCGGCCCGAGCTTTGCCCAGGACGAGATCGAGCGGCGCCTCGCCGCCGCCGGCGCCGCGTTCGAGCGCTGCGAGGATGACGCGCTCATCGGGCGCACCGTCGACGGCCTCGTCGCCGGCAACGCGGTCGGCTGGTTCCAGGGCCGCATGGAATTCGGCCCGCGCGCGCTCGGCGCCCGCTCGATCCTCGCCGATCCGCGCAGCCCGGCGATGCAGAAGACGCTCAACCTGCGGGTCAAGTACCGCGAGAGCTTCCGCCCGTTCGCGCCGGCGGTGCTGCGCGAGGACGTCGCCGACTGGTTCGCGCTCGACGAGGACAGTCCCTACATGCTGCTGGTCGCCGACGTGGTCGAACGGCGGCGGCGGCAGATGACCAACGAGGAGCAGTCGCTGTTCGGCATCGACAAGCTCAACGTCCCGCGCTCGGACATTCCGGCGGTCACCCACGTCGATTATTCGGCGCGGGTGCAGACCGTGCACCGCGACACCAACCCGCGCTTCCACGATCTCATCGCCGCCTTCAAGGCGCGCACCGGCTGCCCGGTCCTGGTCAACACCAGCTTCAACGTGCGCGGCGAGCCGATCGTGTGCACGCCCGAGGACGCGTTCCGCTGCTTCATGGGCTCGGAGATCGAGCTTCTGGTCGCCGGCAATTGC
>DASZJC010000616.1:0-2289 GCA_035948495.1 Xanthobacteraceae bacterium
TAGTGATTGTCGAAGACGAAGCTCGGCGGGTTGTTCTCGGCGCCGTCGACGACGCCGGTCTGCAAGGCGCCGAAGACCTGGTCATAGCCCATCGACACGCCATTGCCGCCCAGCGCGTTCATCATGTCGACGAACATGGGATTGCCCATGACGCGCACCTTCAACCCCTTGAGATCGTCGATGCTGCGGATGGCGCGCCGGGTGTCGTACATGCTGCGCGCGCCGGCATCCATCCAAGCCAAGCCGACGAGATGCGTCTTCGGATTGTTGGTCACGCGGTCGAGCAGCTCCTGGCCGACCGGCCCGTCGATCACTTTCTCCATGTGCGCGGTATCGCGGAACAGGAACGGCAGATTGAAGACATTGAGATCGTCGACCACGGGACCGAGCGCGCCGACGCTGACGCGGCCCAATTGAATGGCGCCGACCTGCGCCTGCTCGATCGCCTCCTTCTCGCCGCCGAGCTGCATCGAGGGGAACATCTGCACGCTCAGCCGCCCGTCGGTCGCCTTCTCCAGATTCTTGCCGAGGTCCTCGACCGCGACGACGGTCGGATAGCCGGCCGGGTGCACGTCCGAGGCCTTGAGCACCAGCTTCTGCTGGGCGGACGCTTGGCGCGGGTAGACGGCAAAGCCGGCGGCGGCTGCGGCGGCAAGGCCGAGCACGGCGCGGCGGTCGACCGTATGATGCTTCATGGGAACTCCTCCCCTCGTTGGTTATTCCGCCCCGCGCATGATCGGCGCGGGAGGCGCGGCTTTGTATTCTCTATTTCTCTTGTGGCCCATGCTCCGCCGGGCCGCAACGGGCCCGCGCATCGCCGGGGGCGCGCTCCCGTTGCTCAATCTTATATACTAGTATATTAATCTGGCCAAGCCGGATATCCGGTCGAGGACCCCAACGTGCCGACCCCCCGACGGCAGACCGAAGCGCCGCCACCTCCCGGCGGCAGCCGGGCGCGGGCGAACAATACCGCGCACCTCGTCTATCGCGAACTGCGCGACGACATCGTGTCGATGCGCCGGGAACCTGGGCAGCCCATCGTCGAAAAGGAGATCGCGCTGGCGCGCGGGGTGAGCCGCACCCCGGTGCGCGAAGCGCTGCTGCGGCTTGCCGGCGAGGACCTGGTCGAGATCTTTCCGCAATCGGGAACCTTCGTGGCGCGCATTCCGGCGAGCGCGCTGCCCGAGGCGATCCTGATGCGCACGGCGCTCGAGCAAACGACGGCACGGCTGGCGGCCGAGCGCGCCCATGCCGGCGACATCGCGCGCCTGCACGACCTGATCGAGCGCCAGCGCAGGGTCGAGGCACGCGGCGAGCGCGACCGCTTCCATGCAGCGGACGAGGCGTTCCACGCCGCAATCGCCGAAGCGGCCGGCCACCCCGGCATCTGGCGCTTCATCGAGCAGGTGAAGATCCAGGTCGACCGCTACCGCCGGCTGACCCTGCCGGTGCCGGGCCGCATGCGGCTGGTGCTCGGCGAGCACGCCGCCGTCGTCGCGGCGATCGAAGCGCGTGATCCGCCGGCCGCCGCCGCCGCCATGGCGGCGCATCTGGAGCGCCTGCGCGCGAGCATCGGCGACGTGCGCGACCTCAACCCGGATTATTTCATCGACGGCTCGCCGCCGCGGGCGATGTCGACGTGACCGCCATGGCCGCGACCGACGCGCCCATCGCGGAGCGGCTCGACGCCTACCGGCGCCTGTTCGATCTCACCGGCAAGACCGCGCTCGTGCTCGGCGCCGCGTCCGGCATCGGCAAGGCGTCGGCGGAGGCGCTGGCGGCGCTCGGCGCCGCGGTCATCTGCGCCGACAAGAACAAAGATGGCGTCGAGACGACGGCGGCGGAGATCGCGACGCGCTCCCGCGCCGAGGCGCATGTGGTCGACGCCGGCAGCGACGCCGACATCGACGCGCTGGCGGCGGCGATCGCGGCCAGGCATGTGCGGCTCGACGTCGCGGTGACGACTCCGGCGATCCACGTGCGCAAGCTGATGCTCGACTACACCGACGAGGAGTACGACCGCGTCGCCGACCTGAATTTGCGCGGCACGTTCCTGTTTCTGCGCGCGTTCGGGCGCCTAATGACGCGCCAGGGCGGTGGCAGCCTGATCGCCTCGTCGTCCGTGCGCGCGACCACGCTCGAGCCGGGCCTTGCCATCTACGGCGCGACCAAGGCCGGCATCATCCAGATGGTGCGCGGGCTCGCGTCCGAGGTCGGGCGCTTCGGCGTGCGGGTCAATGCGATCGTGCCGAGCATCGTCGAAACGCCGCTGGTCGACCCGCTCAAGGC
>DASZJC010000617.1:0-3213 GCA_035948495.1 Xanthobacteraceae bacterium
GGTAATCCTCGCCGGCAAAGCTCAACGGCAAGCCGGCGAGGGCGGCGAGCACAAGCCCGAGCGCCGCCGATGCCAGCCGGCATCGCCGGACCCTTGTTCGAGGACCGATCGGGTCGATCACGTTTCCCGGCTCCCGCTGCCAAAGCGACACCCTAGTTCCCCGGTCGGCGCGGTTCCAGAGGCGCGCCGGTCCGGCTCACCGTCCGCCGCGGCGGCGAGACGAGGACCGTCGATCTCGACGTCGTCGACATCAGCCGCATCTCGTCATGAGGTGATCGGCCCGCGCATCATGGGAAGAGTTGCGCGCCATTCGCGCACGGCGTAGGGGCAAGGATGGCAAACGCGATTCCCTTGCCCCACTTCGAGATTCCTCGCCGCCTGCGGGCCCTGGTCAGGGCGCGGGAGACGAGCATTGTCTTTCTCGCCATGATCGTCGGCGTCGGGTCCGGCCTGGTGGTGCTCGCCATGAGCGGCATCGTCGATGTGCTGCACGCGCTGTTCTTCAACCTGCCGTTCGGGACCCGATTGTCGTCCGTGACGCAGCTCGACCCGCGCCTGGCCGTCGGCGTGCCGTGCGTCGGTGGGCTCGTGTTCGGTCTGGCGTCGACGGGGATCGCGCGCTGGCGCTCCGGCCGGGAGGTCGACCCCATCGAAGCCAACGCGCTGCACGGCGGGCGCATGTCGGTGATCGGCAGCATCATCGTTGCGGCGCAGACCGTGTGGTCGAGCGGGGTGGGCGCGTCGGTCGGGCTCGAAGCCGGCTATACCCAGCTTGCCAGCGGCCTTGCCTCGCGGCTCGGCCGCTCGTTCCGGCTGCGCCGCCGCGATCTGCGCACCCTGGTCGGCTGCGGGGCGGCGGCCGGCATCGCCGGCGCCTTCGGGGCGCCGCTCGGCGGCGCGTTCTACGCCTTCGAGCTGGTGATCGGCAGCTATTCGGTCGCAAGCCTCGCCCCCGTCGGAGCGGCGGCCGTGATCGGATATCTGATGGTCGCGCAGTTCGAGCGGCCGGACCTGGGCATCGCGGCCTCGACGGAGGTCGGCACTCCCGATCTGCTCATCGCGGCGCTGCTCGGGGTGTTGGCGGCCGCCTTCGGGATCGCCCTCATGCGCGGGGTCGGCTATTGCGAAGCGCTGTTTCAACGCCTGCGCGTGCCGCTGCCGTTGCGCACGGCGATCGGCGGCCTCGTGGTGGGGCTTCTCGCCATTTTCTCGCCGCAGGTGATGTCGTCCGGGCACGGCGCGCTGCATCTGACCTCGATGCTCGCCCTTCCGCTCGGCACGATCGCGCTGGTGTTCGTGCTCAAGGGGGCGGCGTCGGTCGTCTCGCTCGGGTCCGGCTTCCGCGGCGGCCTGTTCTTTGCCTCGCTGCTGCTCGGTGCGCTCGGCGGCCAATTGGTCTGCGCCGGTCTCGAGAGGATCATGCCCGGCTTGCCGTTCAACCCCCAGGCCTACGCCATCATCGGCATGGGAGCGCTCTCCGTCTCCATCATCGGCGGCCCGCTCACCATGACCTTCATCGCGCTGGAGAGCACCGGCGACCTGTGGCTGACCGCTGCCGTCCTCATCGCCGTCATCATCTCGGCGCAGGTGACGCGCGAAGCGTTCGGCTACTCGTTCGCCACCTGGCGCTTCCATCTGCGCGGCGAGACCATCCGCAGCGCCGCGGACGTCGGCTGGATTCGCGATCTCACGGTCGGCCGCATGATGCGGCGCGATCTGCAGACGGTGCCGGTCGACACCTATGTGTCGGATTTTCGCGAGGCCTTTCCGCTCGGCTCGACCGGCCAGGTGGTGGCGGTCGACGAGGACGGGCGCTACGCGGGCCTCGTCATCGTGGCCGAGGCGCACGCCAAGGAACTCGCGGATTCGATGCCCATTCGCGAGATCCTGCGCCACGTCGACGACGTGCTGTTGCCGGAAATGACCGTGCAGGAGGCGGTTGCGGTGTTCGACCGGGCCGAGACCGAGGCGCTCGCGGCGGTCGACGCGCCGACCACCAACCGGGTGATCGGCCTTCTCACCGAAGCGCACGCGCTGCGGCGCTACACCGAGGAATCCGAGCTGCACCGGCGCGAATTGCTGGTCGACGCGTGACGGTTACAGTTGCTATTCTGGCCGGCGGACGGGAACCGCGGAGAAGCGCCAATGCAGTTTGCCGTCGGCTTCAAGCTGCAGGGAAAGTCGGGCCACGCCCTCGTCGACGGGGAAGACGCGCTGATCGCCGCGCTCAAGGTCAAGATGGAGCGGCCGGAGGCGGAGATCATGTACGTGCGGCGGGCAAACCGGCGCGGCGACACGCGCCACCCGGCGCATGCGATGGCAAGCGAGCGGCGCTGAGATTCGCATGAAACAGCGCTCGCTTGCCCGGCTGCGGCCGATCTGCCTTGCGCTGCCGGAAGCGCAAGAGCGCGAGACCTGGGGCGAGGCGACCTTTCGAGTGCGCGAGAAGATTTTCTGCATGCACATCGCAGATAGCCACGAGCCGGCGCTGTGGTGCAAGGCGCCGCCCGGCAGCCAGGGCATCCTGGTCGGCGCCGATCCCCGGCGCTTCTTCGTGCCGCCCTACGTCGGCCACAAGGGCTGGGTCGGCATGCGCCTCAACAACCGGGTCGACTGGGCCGAAGTTGCGCTCGTGGTTCAGCGCAGCTATCGGCTGACTGCCCCGCGAAAGCTTGCCGGACGCTTAGCAACCGATGCTCAGACCAGCAAACCACAGCAGCGAAGGAGGACGCGATGCCGGAAGTCTACGTCTACGCGGTCGAAGGGCGCACCATCGAACAGAAGCGCAGCCTGGTGAAGGACATCACCGACGCGGTGGTGCGCAATTTCAAGGTCCCGGCGGACGCCGTGATGGTGCAGATCATGGAGGCCGCGAAAGACACCAAGGCCAAGGGCGGCGTCCTGTTCAGCGACCGGCCGCCGGGGTAGAGCATGATCCCGAAAAGTGGGTACCGGTTTTCGGAAAAGATCATGCTCAAACAATAACCTAAAGCGGGATGACGACTCGAAGAAAAGTCATCCCGTTTTAGGCCGCCCGAACAGCCGGGCGTCGAACTGGACCGTTTGCCGCGCAACGACGACGATCTGTGCGGCCTCGGGATGCAGGGGGTTGAGCAGATAATTATACGCTGCCGGCACGATGACCGACGGCACGCGTAAGAGGGCGGTGCGCCGTTCGCTCAACCAGGCCCGCGTGAGCTTGCGCGTTTCTTG
>DASZJC010000618.1:0-2496 GCA_035948495.1 Xanthobacteraceae bacterium
ATGCGAGAGGTCCTCCCCGCACACGGGGCAGCGGTCCACGACCTTCAGATAGGCGCGAAACAGCCGTCCGCGCCCGCAATTGGGACAGCGGCACTTGAAGCCGCGCAGCAACGCGGTGCGGGCATCCCGCCGCGGATGGTCGATCGCGTCCATCGCATAGTCCATTGTCAACGCCGCCGGCGAAATCCGCCGCGGGCGGGCCGCGCATCCTGGCGACCGCGGCCCGGCCGGCCGCGCCGGCGCAGCGACGGCTCGTGGCGGCCTTCCGAGATCAGCTCGAACCGCAGCGCGCCCGCCACCGGGATCGCCTCGACCAGCTTGACGGTGACGCGGTCGCCGAGGCGATGCGTCTCGCCGCTCGCCTGGCCGACCAGCGCATGGGCGGCCTCGTTGTAGGCAAAATAGTCATTGCCGAGCGTTCCGGCAGGGACGAAGCCGTCGGCGCCGGTCTCGTCGAGCTTGACGAACAGCCCGGAGCGGACGACCCCGCCGATGCGGCCCGTGAAGGTGGCGCCGATCTTCTCGCTGAGGAAATGGGCGATCAAGCGGTCGACGGTCTCGCGCTCGGCCGTCATGGCGCGCCGCTCCGCCGCCGAAATGCGCGCCGCGATCTCGGCGAGCGACTTTACGTCCGTGTGCTCCGGCAGGGCGCCGTCGCCGAACCTTTGCGCACGGATCAATGCGCGATGCACGACGAGATCCGCGTAGCGGCGGATCGGCGAGGTGAAATGGGCGTAACGCTTGAGGTTCAAGCCGAAGTGGCCGTAGTTCTCCGCCGCATATTCCGCCTGCGCCTGGCTGCGCAGCACCACCTCGTTGACCAGCGCCTCGACGTCGCCGCCCTTCACCCGCGCCAGGATGCGGTTGAAATCGGCCGGCCGCAGCGCCTGCGATTTGGACAGCGGGATGTCGAGGCTCGCCAGGAACTCGCGCAAGGCCGCGATCTTCTCCAGCGCCGGGGCGTCGTGCACGCGGTAGATCAGCGGCACGCGCGCGCGCTCCAACGTCTCGGCCGCCGCCACGTTGGCGAGGATCATGAACTCCTCGATCAGGCGGTGGGAGTCGAGCCGCGGCGGCGTGATCACCCGCTCGACGGTGCCGTCGGGCTTGAGCAGAAGCTTGCGCTCGGGCAGGTCGAGGTCGAGCGGCGCGCGGTCGGCGCGGGCGCGTTTGATCGCCGCATAGGCGGCGTAGAGCGGCGCCAGCACCGGCCCGACGAGCGGCGCGGTCTCCGCGTCGGGACGCCCGTCGATCGCGTCCTGCACCTGCGGGTAGGCGAGGCGGGCGGCCGAGCGCATCAGCACGCGGTGGAACGTGTGCGCGCGCTTGCGGCCGTCGGCGCCGATGACCATGCGCACCGCCATGGCGGGGCGCTCGACGTCAGGCTTGAGCGAGCCGAGGTCGGTCGAGATGCGCTCGGGCAGCATCGGCACCACGCGGTCGGGGAAATAGACCGAGTTGCCGCGGGTGAGCGCCTCGCGGTCGAGCGCCGAGCCCGGCCGCACGTAAAAGGCGACGTCGGCGATCGCGACGATGACGACGTGTCCACGCGGATTGGCCGGATCGGTGTCGGGTGCCGCGTGCACCGCGTCGTCGTGGTCCTTGGCGTCGGCCGGATCGACGGTGACGAGCGGCAATTGCCGCCAGTCCTCGCGGCCCGCGAGGCCCGCCGGGCGCGCGTGCTCCGCCTCGGCGAGCGCGTCGGGCGCGAACACGTGGGGAAGTCCGTGCGCGTGGATGGCGATCAGGCTGACCGCGCGCTCGCTCTTGAGCGAGCCGAGCCGCTCCTGGATGCGCGCGGTCGGCGGGCCGTAGGCGCGCGGCCGGCTCACCTCGGCGGCGACGAGATCGCCGTCGTTCGCGCCGGCGCTCGCGCCGGGGGCGATCGACAGCTCGCGGCCGAGCGCCTTCTTGTCCACCGGCACCAGGCGCCCGCCGCCGCCCGCGAGGCTGCGATAGACGCCGATCACCCGGCGCTTGGCGCGGTCGATGACCTTGATGACGCGGCCGCCGTGGCGGATCGCCTCGCCGTCCTCGCCGGTTTCCTCGACGCGGAGCAGCACCCGGTCGCCGATCCCGGCCGCTTCGCCCGGCCGCGCGCGGCGCGCCACGAGCACGCGGATTTTCGGCGCGGCGCCGTGCGCCTCCGCGTCCCATTCGGTCGGCTCGGCGATCAGTTCGCCGTCGGCGTCGCGCTCGGAAATGTCGGCGAGCACGGTCGAGGGCAACTGGCCGGCGCGGTGCAGCTTGTTGTGCCGGCGTTCGACCGTGCCGTCCTCGGATAGCTCGCGCAGCAACGCGGTGAGCGCGGCGCGGTCGCCGGGCGCAACGGCGAAGGCGCGCGCGATCTCGCGCCGGCCGACCTTGCCCGGGCGGCTGGCGATGAAGGCGAGCACCTCTTCCTTGGAGGGGAGGGGGCGCGGATTTGGATTGCGGGGTTTGGCCACGGGGATGCCAATCAACGAGCCGGTTCTCGTCATGCCCCGCGAAAGCGGG
>DASZJC010000619.1:0-1561 GCA_035948495.1 Xanthobacteraceae bacterium
TTCGCCGAGGTCGGCATCCGGCCGGCGCAATTCTCCGTGCTCACCGTCATCGCGCATAATCCCGGCCGCACCCAGTCTCAGGTCTCGGCCGCGCTCCGCATCAAGCGCACCAACTTCGTCGCCCTGCTCGACAGCCTGGAGCGGCGCGGCCTCGCCGTGCGCCGGCCGGCGCCGAGCGACCGCCGCTCGCACGCGCTCCATCTCACCGACGCCGGCAAGGCGACCATGCGGCGGCTCAACCGGATGGTCGACACGCTCGAAGGCCGCATGATCGCGCAAATCGGCCGCGACGGCCGCGTCGCGCTGCTCGAGCTGCTGCACCGATTGGCGGAAGGCGAAGGCTCTCGTCATGCCCCGCGAAAGCGGGGCATCCAAACAAACGCGACGTCATCCTGAGGAGGCCGTGCAGAGCACGGCCGTCTCGAAGGATGGCCACAAGCAAGAGCGTGCTTCCATCCTTCGAGACGCGCGCCTTCGGCGCGCTCCTCAGGATGACGCCGCGTTTGTGGCGCGGGCGATGACGGCGCTTTGATAGGATGCTTGGCTTTCGCAGGCTCACGCCACCTCGAACCGTTGCTTGACCTCGCGCGGCACCGGCTGCGACTGCATGTCGTTGGGATCGTCGGGATGGCGACGGACCCACACGCGGGTCTCGAAGCACTCGACCGCCAGCTCGTCGCCCTTGCGCAGGCGATGCTCGACCACGAAGCTCGAGCGGCGGAACTCGCCGATTTTCGATTCGATGTCGACGTCGTCGCCGAACCGCGACGGCAGGATGAAGCGCGCGCGCACGTCCACCAGCGGGAACCCGGCGAACTCGTAGACCTGCATCATCCTGTATTTGGTGATGCCGAGCGCGCGCTCGAACAGATAGGCGGTGCTGTCGTCGAACATGGCGAGGTAGCGCGGGAAGAACACGATGCCCTGCGGATCGCAGTCGCCCCACTCGATGCGGACCCTGCGGATGTTCGTCAATGTGCCCATGGCGAAAAAAGAACTTTATTTGAGCATGATCTTTTCGGAAAACCGGTTTCCACTTTTCCGGATCATGCTCCTAGCGCGGCTGCATGCGCAGGGCGCCGTCGAGCCGGATCACCTCGCCGTTGAGATAGCCGCTTCGCACGCAATGCAGCACCATGTCGGCGAACTCGCGCGGGTCGCCCAGGCGCTTGGGGAACGGCACCGCGGCGGAGAGGCTCGCCTGCGTCTCCTCGGGCAGGCTGCGCAGCAGCGGCGTGAGGAACAGGCCCGGCGCGATGGCGAGCACGCGGATGCCGAACTGCGCGAGTTCGCGCGCCGCCGGCAAGGTGAGCGCGACCACCCCGCCCTTCGACGACGCGTACGCCGCCTGGCCGATCTGGCCCTCGTAGGCGGCGACCGAGGCGGTCGACACGATCACGCCGCGCTCGTTGTCGGCGAGCGGCGCGAGCTTCGACATGTCGGCGGCGGCGAGCCGCATCATGTTGAAGGTGCCGATCAGGTTGACGCGGATGACGCGGTCGTAGTCGCCGAGCGGCATCGGGCCGTCGCGGCCGACGATGCGCTTGGCCGGGCCGATGCC
>DASZJC010000620.1:0-11144 GCA_035948495.1 Xanthobacteraceae bacterium
CCGCGTCGCGGCAACCGGCTTCAACGACTGCATCAGCTCGGGCAAGCCTTTCCCGGAATGTCTGAAGCTTACCCAAACTGCGGGCCTGCGTGCATGCGACCGGGCGAACCCGTGTCGTGACGACTACATTTGTACGGCGCCATATGAGGATTTGAGCGATCAAAGGAAATTGGGAACATGCATTCCGCCGTACTTCATGTTCCAGTTCCGCGTGGATGGACACCCCAGCTCTTTCTCGCTGCAATGAGGGGTGAAAGGCCCAGGCTCGCGTCGGAGCGTTTGTTTGCACCGCGCATGCGAGCGCCGCAAAGCCGCCCATCGCGTGACGGCGAGCTTGACAGTCTAACTTTGCAAGCTACACCAGTCGACAGAGCACGCCGAATAGCGCTTGCGAACCTCCGCATTTTCGACAGCGGGGGGCAGGACCTCACGGCGAGGATACTTGCGGCATCTACAGGGGGCCAAGATGAAGCTCGCAATCCTGTTCGGCGCCGTGACGATCGCGCTGTTCTTCATCATCAACCAGGTGGCGGAACGATATGGGCCCGATGTCGGCAGGCGATTTCTCGAGCGGGGGCCGGATTATACCGCGGCATCCCTGCGGGCTTGGGTCACGAGCGGGGAGAATTCGCTCAACGCCCGCCATTATGCAATGCCCGTTCTGTTTCCCCTCGATCTCGTGTTCCTGCTCGCTCTCGGCGGGTTCCTCGCCTGCGGCTCGGTCGTGTGCGCCCAATCGATCGCGCTGCTGAGGAACGTGACTTGGCTGTTCGCCGCTCTGCCGGGGCTCTACGTCGCTGCCGACCTGCTGGAAGACACCCTGCTCGCGAGATTTCTGCTGAACCCGGAAAACATCACTGATGGCGCGGTCAGCTTCGCCCAGACGATCACCGCGGTGAAAATCAAAACCGCAGGACTTTCGATCGCACAAACCGCCCTGATTGCCGCAGCCTCGCTGGTCCTGAAATAACCACCGCGCGGCAAGCCGCCGCGGCTTGGCGATGCGCGGGCGAGCTAAGCCAGGGGAAGTTCGACTCAGATCGAGAGCCAGGTCTTTTTCAGATAGGCCGCGAAAGCCGCGCCTTCCGGCTCGGCGGTCTGCCGCGCCTTGTCTTCAGACCAACCGTAGAAGTCCACATGGCCGAATTTTTTCGGATTGCGTTGCTGCTCGCGCGGCACCGCATGGCGCGCGTTGCGCCGGCGGTCGTAGGCGTCGATTTCGCCCGCCAATCGGCCGGCGTCGTAGGCATCGGTGTGGAGGGTGAGCGCGGGCGGCAGCCGCATGCTGACGAAGCCCTTATCGGACGGGTATCCGAGGCAGAGTCCGGACACGGGGAACACGCCGTCCGGAAGCTTGAGCACCTCGGCGACCGCCGGCAGCTGATTGCGGATGACGCTGATCGGGCAGCACCCGAGACCCACCGCCTCGGCGCACAGGATGAACGTCTGCATCATGAGCGCCGCGTCGACGCAAGAGTTGAGAAAGCCCTCGAGATCGTTGTTGCGCTGGGGATGGTGACGCAGCGACGAGATTTGCTCGAGCCGTCGCGGATCGGCGCAGAAAACGAGAAAGACCGGGGATGTCCCGATCCACGGCATGGCGGGAAAGTGCCGCGCGATGCTGGCGCGCTTGTCCGCATCCTTGACCCTGATGATCGTCGCCTGCTGAAAATCGGATTTCGAGGAGGCGCACAGCGCAGCATAGATGAGCCAGTCGACGAGGCCGTCCGGTACCGGCCGGTCGGTGTAGCGGCGGTGCGTCCGCCGGGCGAGCACGCGCGCCAGCATCGGGGCATCCGGCTCCTCGCCGTCGCTCGTGGGTTCAATGCCAAATCGGTCGACGAACAATCTTCTCAGCGACACGTCGGCTCTCCTCTGATGCGACTTCCGGCCGCGGCCGGATGACCGGCGTCGAATATGCCCGAATGCCTACGCAACAAGCACACAGCCCAAGAGACGGGCAATCGCCGCGTCTTCGCCCCGACCGCATCGCCGTATCGTCGCCGGGAAGTCCGCAGCACGTCGCTTGGGCGGGACCCGGCCTCGATCGCGTGGCCGCGATGGCACTGCGCGTCCCTGGTATCGATGGCACGGGCTTTGCTTGACGATCCACGACCTTGCGGGGTCCCTGGAAACGCATCCATCTGGCGCCGCCATCGAGCGCGCACCCCTCGGGAGAGAGCCAATGTCAGCCGCGAATCTTCGTCCATTTTGCCGGTTGCGGGTCGCATACGCAACGATCTGCGCCGCGGCGATCCTCAGCCTCGGCCTGGCGCTGTGCGGCTCCTCGTCCGCCGCCACCCTCGAGGAGATCAAGAAGCGCGGCTACATGGTCGTCACCACCGAGGACGACTACCGGCCGTTCGAGTTCGTCCAAGACGGAAAGCCGACCGGCTTCGACAACGAACTGCTCGAACTGCTGCGCAAGGAGATGCCGTTCGAGATCAAGCAGGAGATCATCCCGTGGACCGGCCTGCTCGCCGGGGTGAGCACGGGCAAGTACGACGTGGCGGTGACCGCCGCGCTGATCACCAAGGAACGCGCCCAGTCGCTCGACTTCACCATGCCGATCGCGGACGCGACGCACTATTTCGTCAAGCGCAAGGGCGACACCCGGATCAAGGACATCGCCGACCTCAACGGCAAGGTCCTCGGCATCCAGGCCGGCAGCGGATTGCTGCAGCGCCTGCCCGAGCTCGAGACCATGCTGGCGAAGACCGGCGGCAAGATCGCCAAGGTCGTCGAGTACACGTCCTACCCCGAGGCCTATCAGGACCTCGCGCTCAAGCGGACCGACTTCGTCATCAACACGGTCATCAACCTGCAGGCGCTGGTCAATGAAAAGCCGGAGGTGTTCGAGCTTGGCCTGCCGGTCACCGGCAAGTCCTATCCGGCGTGGGCAGTCAAGAAAGGCAACACCGAGCTTCTTGCAGCAATGAACGGCTTCCTCGGCGAACAGCGCAAGAACGGCACGATGAGCAAGCTCCAGCAGAAGTGGTTCGGCAAGACGTTCGCCGACCTGCCCGAGTCCTGGACGCCGGAGTTCTGACGCGCCGGAGCGGCCGCGGGAGCCGTCGCCGCAACACGCTCGCTTTCGCTCATGAGCAGGGGGGACGTCGTCAGCCTGTTGCAAGGCGCGATGGTCACGATCGCGCTGTCCGTGACCGGAATCCTGTTCGGCCTCGTGCTCGGGCTCTCGCTGGCGCTGTGCAGGTGGGCGAGGGTGCCGGGCGTTTCCCAGCTCGTCGCGGCCTACGTCAGCGTGGTGCGGGCGACGCCGCTGGTGACGCTGAGCCTGCTCATCTTCTTCGCCATCCCGAGCTTCGGGATCGAGATCGACGCGGTTCCGGCAGCGATCCTGGCGCTCACCCTGAATACGGCGGCATTCAACTGCGAGATCTGGCGCGCCGGCCTGATCGACTTTCCCGCAACGCAGCTCGAGGCCACGCGCGCCTTCGGCATGTCGCCGTTCCTGGCCTTTCGCCGCATCATCTTTCCCCAGGTGTGGAAGACGTGCCTGCCCGGGCTCGTCAATGAGATGACGTTGCTGGTCAAGAGCAGTCCGGCCATCGCCGTCGTCGGCGTCGTCGACATCACCCGCGCGGCAGCGCGCATCGGGGCGCAGACCTACGAGCCTTTGCCGCCGTTTCTGCTGGCGACCGCGCTTTATTTCATCGTGATACTCGTTTTCGTCCGCGTCCAGCGCACGCTCGAAGCCCGTATCAGCGAAGAGCCGGGAGCGGCGTGATGCGCGACTTCGTGATCGTCTGGCAGAATTCGGGGCGCCTCATCGATGGGCTCGTCAACACCGTCGTGCTGGCCTCGCTCGGGACCATCCTGTCGCTCGCGCTCGGCGTGCTGCTGGCGGCGGCGCTGCGCGCGCGGCAGGCGGCAACGCGCGTGGCGGCGCAATGGCTGGTCGACGGGATGCGCTGCATCCCGTTCCTGCTGCTTGCCTATCTCGTCTATTACGGACTTCCCTCGGTCGGCATCAATTTCGACAACTGGACGGCCGGGCTGTGCGCCCTCGTCGTCTACAATGCCGCCTATATGGCCGAGATCGTGCGCGGAGCCTGGGCCCGGCTGCCGCCGGACTACATCGATGCCGCGCTGTCGTTCGGGTTTCACGGCGCGGCGCTCTACCGGCGCATCGTCCTGCCGCCGGTCGTCCTGGCGGCGATCCCGGTGCTGGGAAACCAGGTGATCCAGGTGATCAAGGACACGGCGTTCCTGATGATCATCGCGGTGCCGGAGCTCACCCACGCCGCGAGCTCGATCCAGTCCAAGTACTATGTGCCGTTCGCCGCGTTCATTGCCGCGGTCGCGCTCTATTGGATGCTGTGCAGCATCGTCGAGACCGGCGTGCGGCGGGTCGAGAGACTGGCCGAGGAGCGCCGTTGATGCGCGCGGGCGAGCCAACGCGGCCCGTGCTCAACGTCGTCGGGTTGAGCAAGAGCTTCGGATCGAATCTGGTGCTCGACGACGTCTCGGTGCAGGTCGCGAAAGGGACCACGACCTGCCTGCTGGGACCGAGCGGCTCGGGCAAGTCGACGCTCCTGCGTTGCATCAATTGGCTGGAGAAGCCGGACGGCGGCCACGTTTTCCTCAACGGCGCGCGCGTCGGATTCCGCACCGGCGGCACCGTCCCGATGTCGGCGTCGGAGCTTGCCGCCATGCGCGCGCGCATGGGAATGGTGTTCCAGCACTTCAACCTGTGGCCCCATCTCACCGTCCTGCAGAACCTGATCGAAGCGCCGATCCATGTGCAGAAGCGCCGGCGCGACGAAGTCGTCGCCGAGGCCGAACGGCTGCTGGTGCGCGTCGGGCTGATCGACAAGAAGGACGCGTTTCCGGCGCGGCTCTCGGGCGGACAGAAGCAGCGGGTCGGCATCGCGCGAGCGCTGGCGATGAAGCCCGACCTGCTGCTGTTCGACGAGCCGACGAGCGCGCTCGATCCGGAACTCGTCGGCGAGGTGATTGTGGTGATGAAGACCCTCGCCAGCGACGGCATGACCATGCTGGTGGTCACCCACGAGATGGGTTTTGCGCGCGAGGCGGCGGACGAGGTCCTGCTCCTCGACCGCGGCCGGATCGTCGAGCGCAGCGCCCCGGAGACCTTCTTCGCCAATCCGAAAACGGACCGTGCGCGACAGTTCCTGCAGCGCTATGTGCACTAAAGCGGGATGACTTTCTTCGAATCGTCATCCCGCTTTAGATTATTGCTGGAGCATGATCTTTTTCCGAAAACCGGTACCCACCCCGGATCAAGTCCGGGGCAAGCTTTTTCGGGATCTGCTCTAGAGGTTCGGGAGGGACGCCGTGGCATTGAACGAGCGGGCCGGTGGCGGCGAGATTGTCGTCGACGAGATCGTTCCCCCGCGCCGCCCGTGGGGCCGCGTGATCGAAGAGGGCGAGATCCTGCGCATCGTCGATCTTGAGGGCCAGCAGGCGGTCGACTTCCTGTGCTACGACGCGCGCGACCGCGGCGACCGCTACAGCGCCACCAACACCGTCAAAATCCAGGGCCGCATCTACGTCGGCAAGGGAACCGTGCTCTATTCCGACGCCGGCGCCGCGCTGTTCACCGTCGTCGAGGACACGCTCGGCAGCCACGACACGGTTTACGGCTGCTGCAGCGAGGTCAACAACTTCCTGCGCTACGGCGTGCGCGGCACGCCGAGCTGTTACGCGAACTTCATCGAGATCCTCGGGACGTTCGGCCTCGACCGCAGCGCGATCGTCAGCAACGTCAATTTCTTCATGCGGGTGCCGATCGAAGCCGGCGGCGCGGCCGCGATTGCCGCCGAAGTCTCGCCCCCCGGCAGCTTCGTCGATCTGCGGGCGGAGCGGGACGTTCTCGCCGTTCTCTCGAATTGCCCGCAGATGCACAATCCCTGCAACGGCTACAATCCGACTCCGATCAGGGTGACGGTGCGAAGACCAGGCTGAGGCTTTGATCAGAGGGAGTTCCGATGACCGATATCGTGTTCCACCTCATCGCGAACGCGCCGAAGCCGGTGGCGCCCTACAGCCACGTGGTCGAGTGCGACGGATGGCTGTTCGTCACCGGCCAGCTCGCGACCGATCCGGATGACGATTCCCTGCCGGTGCCCGACGGGATCGAGGCGCAGACCCACAAGGTTTTCGACAACCTCAGGCGCGCGCTCACCAGCGTCGGGGCGGATTTCGATCAGGTGGTGTGCGTGCGCATCTTCCTGACCGACTTCGAGCGGGACTACGCGGCCATGAACCGAATTTACGCGACCTATTTCGCCACGGACCGCCTTCCTGCCCGCACGACCGTGGGCGTGACGCACCTCGCCCGCAACGGCATCGTCGAGATCGACATGATCGCGCGGCGACGCTGATCGGTCAGCGCGGGTCGCGCGGGTGCTTGGCGCGCCAGGCCGCGGGACGATCAAAGCGCGACGACCAGATGCCGCGGCGCGCGTCGCGGGCGGTGCGCTCCTCGGCGTCATAGGCCCCATAGGCGACCGCATGGCCGCCCGCCACCATGGCGGCGCCGAGGTCGCTGCCGGCGACGGAACACGCCGCCACCGTGCGGCCGTAGCGGTCCGCTTCGCGCGCGCGGCAGGCGAGCGGGCGATTGGCGATCAACGCCCGCAACGTCCGAGTGGCTTCGACCCCGCACGCCCACGGGCGACCGCGCCGGAAGCAATATTGCCGATATTCCGGTGCATCGATGCCGTACAGCCGGATTTCGACGCCGGCGACCACCAGGCTGTCGCCGTCGATAATGCGGGCAACGCCGACGATCTGCGGGGCTTGGCGCTGGGCCAGCCAGCCGGCGGCCGCGATCCCCGCCAGCGCAAGGGCGGCAAACGGGGCCACGCGGACGTGCCGCGTCACCCGCGCGAACAACGCGTTCACGCCACCCCTAGTGTCCCGATTCCGATGTTCGCGCACCCTTGCCGCACACACTCCGATACTTCGGAATCGAAGGACGCTAGCAAATCCATGATTCTAGTGCCGCTTTTGAACCCGAAGTTCGCAACCGCAATTGCCGCAATGTTATGCGAACTTCGGGTTCGCGGCACTAGTTTAGAGCGAGACTTCCTGATGAGGATCTCCTCCTCGCGCTTGTTTGCGACAAACCTCTTGTTCGATGCAGCCGTGGCAAGAAAGTTGTGAAAAAACTGGTTGTAATCTTCCTGGCGCACCAGTATTGTGGGGCGCACCATGGATCGTCCGCACTCTCGTCCTGCTTGCGCTTGTGAGTGCCGACGAAGCCTACGCCGCGGGTCAGCAAGGCACTCGCTTATCGGCAAAATCGCGTAGTGAGTCGCACGCTTGGAACTGCTTAAACACGCCCTATACGAGGATGCATTATGCCCAATGGCCGCGCGTTCGGAGATCCCAATCTAACTCCCGATAACTTCAGCAGTTTCAGCAAGCAGGAAATTGACGCCGACACGGCGGCCAAAGGGCTTGCGCAACTCGAACCATTCCCGCCCGCCAGGAGCACCACCCCGATGGAGTTATCTTCGGTGATCGGTGCCAACCTTGTTCAAAAAATTCAGAACGCCGGCAGGATCACCTTTCATACCGTCGGTGACAGCGGCGGAATTCACAGTCCGCAATTCCAGTTTGCCGTGGCTGACGCCATGGCCAACGACGTCGACGCCAGCGGTGCCTCCTTCTGGTATCATCTCGGCGACGTGGTTTATTACTTCGGCCAGGAGCAATACTACTTCGAACAGTTCTACGATCCGTACCGCGATTACAATGCGCCGATCTTAGCCATTCCAGGCAATCACGACGGAGCCGTCTACAAGGGCGAGACCGCCAAGTCGCTTGACGCCTTCATCGCCAACTTCTGCACCAGCCAACCCACGCGAAGTCCGGATACCCAGGGAGCGGTTCGCACCACCATGGATCAACCGGGCGTGTATTTCACGCTGAACGCTCCATTCGTCAAATTCATCGGTCTCTATTCGAATACAAGCGAGGGCAGCACGGAGGGGGTGATCGCGAGTTCCAAGGTCGGCCACGCGCAGTTGGACTTTTTGAAGCAGCAGCTGGCTGCCGCGAAATCCGAACGGGACAATGGCCAACAGCGCGCGCTGGTCATCGCGACCCATCACCCGCCGTTTACAGGCAGCCCTTCGCATGTGCCGAGTCCGACCATGCTCCAGCAGATCGACCAGGCCTGCGATGCAGCCGGTATTCAGCCCGACTTGCATCTCTCCGGCCACGCCCATCTGTACGAGCGATACACGCGAACGGTTCGGGGAAAGCAGATTCCCTATCTCGTGGCCGGAATGGGCGGCTACTACAATCTGCCGGGTTTGAAGCCGCCGAATCGTCGCCCGCCTCCGCCTAAGACTCCACAGTCCGGTTCCGACGCGAGTAGGAATCCTCTCAAGCTGGAGGTGTACAATGACAACACCTTCGGATTTTTGCGATTGACCATTTCTCCCACTTCGGTTGCGGGAGTGTTTGTGACCGTAGACCCAACGTCCGGCAAGACCGGCGTTGGCGATAGTTTTACGGTCGACCTGAAGGCCAACACCGTTTCCGGCAGCGGATCAGGCAAAACTTCCGGCGCATCTGCAGGCAAGCGTGGCGCATCCTCCAAAACCAAACAAACGAGCCGACGCACCGCCAAGCGCGGATCGCATGTCGGTGCCAAACGGCCGAAAGCGAAGTCTCGGTCGAGAACCAAGCACCGCTGACGCCGAATACCAGGGAATCCGATCCAACCGGTCCCGTAAGCCGTATCGGCAGCAAGCCGCTATGGCTTCAAATCAAGCCGCCGTTCGGTGCGCTCGATCATCGTCCTGGTCGCAACGACCTCGTCAAAGGCCCGCGCCGGCGCGGCTTCAACATCGACGATGATCGCCTGCTCGACATCGAGGCCATAACCGAACTGCACGCGCTTGTTGGCTTTAGTTTAGGGCGCCACAGGAACGATCCGTTAACCACCGTCCTCAGCCCCGCCTTAAGGATTATAGGCGAGTTTTACCGGGAATTTTCCGACTTCGGATACCGTCCCGCATGAACCTGCCCTCCAGCGAGGATCGCGGAGCATCGGCGGCCGACAAGGCAAGCCTCGACCGCCGGCGCGCCTCCGCCAAGCGCGTGCGCGAAGCACGCGACCGCCTCACCTCGACCTCGGGCACGCGACCGGCCTTCGACTACGAACTGCTGCGGCAGTTCGCGCAAAATCGGCTGTCCGCCTCGCTCGCCATCCTGCTGCTCATCGCCACCGTCGGGTTCCTGTCCGGCCTGTGGACCGGACCGCTTGCCGCCGGCATCTGGACGGTGGCGGCGCTGGCGATCCACACCATCACGCTCGCCCAATGCCGCCGCCTGCTGGCCGAAGCGCCGGCGGGCGTGAAAATCGCGACCTGGCGCGCCCGCTTCGTTCTGCTCGACCTGTGCTTCGGCGTCGCCTGGGCGCTCAACGTCACCTACATCGTCGAGCAGGATGCCGGCTCCGGCACGTTCATGCTGTTCGTGATGCTGCTCGTCGTCGCGGTCTCGAGCATGCTGGCGTCGAGCCTGCCGATCGCGATGTTCGCCGCCACCGTGCCGGTGACGACCGCGGTCGCGTTCGAGCTGGTGCTGCGCGGGGACGTGCACGACTACATCCTCGCCGCCATGGCGGTCACCGCCCAGGGTTATTTCACCATGCTGGCGCATCGGCTCTATTCGACGACGCTGGCGACGCTGGAGGCGCGCGCGGAAAAGGACGCGCTGATCGGCGAACTGGAGCAGGCCAAGGCCAAATCGGACGAGGCGCGGCGCCACGCGGAAGCCGCCAACATCGCCAAATCGCGGTTCCTCGCGCAGATGAGCCACGAGCTGCGCACGCCGCTCAACGCCATCCTCGGCTTCTCGGAAGTGATGAAGAGCGAGGTGTTCGGGCCGCATGCCGTTCCCACCTACAAGGAATATGCCGGCGACATCCACAATTCCGGGCAGCACCTGCTCAACCTGATCAACGAGATCCTCGACCTGTCGCGCATCGAGGCGGGACACTACGAGCTCAACGAGGAGGCGGTGCTGCTCGCCGACATCGTCGAAGACTGCCACCGCCTGCTCAAGCTGCGCGCGCGCACGCGCGGGCTCGTCATTCACGAGGTGTTCGAGCCGGAGCTGCCGCGGCTGTGGGCGGACGAGCGCGCGGTGCGCCAGATCGTGCTCAACCTCCTGTCAAACGCCATCAAGTTCACGCCCCAGGGCGGAGAAGTGTGGCTCAAGGTCGGCTGGACCGCATCCGGCGGGCAATACATGACGGTCAAGGACACCGGGCCGGGCATCCCGGAGGATGAAATTCCCGTGGTGCTGGCGCTGTTCGGACAGGGCAGCAACGCGATCAAATCGGCCGAGCAGGGCACCGGCCTCGGGCTGCCGATCGCCAAGAGCCTGGTCGACCTGCACGGCGGCACGTTCACGCTCAAATCGAAGCTGCGCGAGGGTACCGAGGTGATCGTCACCTTCCCGCCCGAGCGCGTGATGGCGGCGCTCGGACCACTGGCGGAGCCGACGCCGGCGCTGCAGCCCTCGCCGTCCCAGCCGCCGCCGCGCCGCGAGAGCATCGCCCGCGCCGCCGACCGGATCACGAAGGCGGGAATATGATCAGTGATCAGTGATCAGAAAATCTATCCTGATTGCTGATACTCGCACCCTAGCCTCTGTCTCGTCATGCCCCGCGAAAGCGGGGCATCCAGTACACACCAGCCGTAATTCTATTTGAAGGACCTGTGGTTACTGGATCGCCCGCTTGCGCGGGCGATGACGAGTCGGAGTGTGCGGACGTCGGCTGTGATCCCTGGTCAGCGATTGCCGTCTTCGCCTTGTCCGCGCCATCCCATGTGATGGCGATGGTGATGGCCGAAGCGGGCCAGAATCCGGAACCGGTTCTTCTGCGCGTCGTCGAGGCTCTGATAGAGCGGCGCGGCCGCGTCGGCGATCTGCTTGAGCACGGCGCCGCGCCGGCTCATGGCGTCGGCCGCGCGCCGGAGCCGCTCGACCGGATCGGTCACCGGTTGCTGCTGCCCATCGCCCGCAGCCTGGCGCGCCTGCATGCGGTCGATGCGGTCCTTGGCGGCGGCGCGCACGGCCTGCTCGAACGGCGGCCAGTTCTTTTCCTGGTCGGGGCGAAGCTCCAATCCGGC
>DASZJC010000621.1:0-2728 GCA_035948495.1 Xanthobacteraceae bacterium
GGGCCAAGGGGGTGCGGACCATGTTGCCGTACGTCGACGAGTTCCGCCCGATCCACAATCTGGAATCCATGGCCGAGCTGTGCCGGGCGTTGTCGGCAGCGGGCGCACGGGCCGGCGATCCGAAGCGGTGGCTGCGGGCCGCCTAGTCATCCCGCTCTAGCGCCCGCGGTATCATTGCCGCAGGTGGCGCCGCAGCCCATATTCAAGGCTGAAGAAGGGGATTCGCCCGGTCGGGCCGGTCAGCCGCAACCCGATTGCGGCCAAAGGAACGAGGAGAACCATGCTTGCGCGCGAGGAAGACATTCTCAAAGCAGCCGAGGCTTGGCGGAAAGAGGGGCGCGGCGTGGCGCTCGCGACCGTGGTCGAGACCTGGGGGTCGGCGCCGCGGCCGGTCGGCTCGAACCTGGTGATCGACGATCAGGGCAATTTCCTCGGCTCGGTCTCGGGCGGGTGCGTCGAGGGCGACGTCGTCACCGAGGCGCTCGACGTGATCGACAGCGGCAAGGCGAAGACGCTCGAGTTCGGCGTGGCCGACGAGACCGCCTGGCGCGCCGGGCTCTCGTGCGGCGGAACCATCCGCGTGTACGTGGAGAAGGTCGAGTAGCGCGCGCGAGATCGCCGATGCGCCTCGATATCCTCGCCACTCTCAATGCCGAACGCGCGGCGCGGCGCGGCGCCATCGTCGTGACCAACGCGCAGACCGGCGCGCAGCGGCTGGTCAAGGCGGCCGGCGTGGCGGCCGACCCGCTGCGCTCGACGCTCGAAGCGCGGCTGCGCTCGGGCAAGAGCGGCCCGGCGGATACGGAAGAGGGGCGCGTTTTCTTAAGCGTGCACGTGCCGCCGACGCGGCTCGTCATTACCGGCGCGGTGCACATCAGCCAGGCGCTCGCGCCGATCGCGCGCATCCTCGGCTATGACGTGACTGTCGTCGATCCGCGCACGGCGTTTGCGACCAAGGAACGGTTTCCCGACGTGCCGGTCATCGCCGAATGGCCGGATACCGCGCTGCCGCCGCTCCACGTCGACCGCTACACCGCTTTCGTCGCGCTGACCCACGATCCCAAGATCGACGATCCGGCGCTGCTGCACGCGCTCGCGCGCGAATGCTTCTACATCGGCGCGCTCGGCTCCAAGAAGACCCACGGCCGGCGCCTCGATCGCCTCAAGGCCCAGGGCGCGAGCGCCGACGCGCTCGCCCGCATCCATGCCCCGATCGGCCTTGCCATCGGCGCGGTGTCGCCGGCGGAGATCGCGGTCGCCATCATGGGCGAGATCACCGCGCGGCTGCGCCTTGGGCCGGAGGCCGCGGCATGAAATTCGGCCCGGTCCCGCTGCAGGAGGCCGAGGGCGGCATCGCCGTCCACTCGATCCGCAAGGGCGGCCTCGTGCTCAAGAAGGGCACCTTGATCGGGAAATCCGAGATCGCCGCCCTCGAGGCCGCGGGCATCGCCGAACTGACCGTCGCGCGGCTGGAGCCCGGCGACGTGCCCGAGGACACGGCGGCGGGCGAGATCGCCGCGGCCATCGCCGGGGAGGGGGTGCACGTCGAGCGCGCCTTCACCGGCCGCGCCAACCTGTTCGCCGAGAGCGCCGGGGTGCTGGTGGTCGACCGCGAGGCGATCGATGCGCTCAACCGGGTCGACCCCGCCATCACGCTGGCAACCCTTCCGGCCTTCGCCCCCGTAGTCGCCGGCAAGATGATCGCGACCGTGAAGATCATCCCGTTCGCCGTCGCCAAGGCGGTGCGCGATGCGGCGCTTGCGGCCGCTGGCAAGGCCCGGCGCCTCGTGCGGGTGGCGCCATACCGGGTCCGCCGCCTGGGCATCGTCTCGACGGTCCTGCCCGGACTTGCCGACAAGGTGATCGAAAAGACCCTGCGCATCACGGCCGAGCGGATTGCGCCGGCGGGGGCGACCATCGTGGCGGAGCGGCGGGTGCCGCACGAGACCGGCGCGCTAGCGGCGGCGATTACAGAGGTGCTCGACGCGGGCGCAGAGCTCGTCATCGTGTTCGGCGCCTCGGCCATTGCCGACACGCGCGACGTCATTCCGGCGGCGATCGAGGCGGTCGGCGGCCGCATCGGCCACTTCGGCATGCCGGTCGATCCGGGAAACCTGCTGCTGATCGCGCAGGCGCGCGGCCGTCCGGTGCTCGGGGCGCCGGGCTGCGCGCGCTCGCCCAAGGAGAATGGGTTCGATTGGGTGCTGATGCGCCTCCTCGCGGGGCTCGAGGTCTCGCGCGAAGACATCATCGGCATGGGGGTCGGCGGGCTCTTGATGGAGATCGTCACGCGGCCGCAGCCGCGCGAGGCGCTGCCGGCGGCGGACGGGCGGCGCGTCGCCGCGATCGTGCTCGCCGCCGGGCGCTCGACCCGCATGGGCGGACCCAACAAGTTGCTGGCCGAGATCGGCGGCCGGCCGCTGGTGCGCATCGTCGCCGAGCAGGCCCTCGCCTCGCGCGCCGCTCCGGTGATCGTGGTGACCGGGCATGAGCGCGCCAAGGTCGAGGCGGCGCTCGCCGGGCTCAAGCTGCACCTGGTGCACAACCCGGATTACGCTGCTGGATTGTCGACATCGCTCAAGGCCGGCCTGGCGGCGCTGCCGCCGCATGTCGACGGCGCGATCGTCTGCCTCGGCGACATGCCGCAGGTGACCGCCGCGCTGATCGACCGCCTGGCGGAGGCCTTCGACCCCGAGCGCGGCGCGCTCGTCGTGGTGCCGACGATCGA
>DASZJC010000622.1:0-2591 GCA_035948495.1 Xanthobacteraceae bacterium
GGGCATGCGCATCTTCTGCGGCGCGCTGCTCGCCGCGGCTCTGATTGCCGGCGGCGAATGGGCACGGCGGACGGAGAAGCTCTCGAATCTTGTCACCCTTCCGACCGCGCACATCCCCAGCATCCTCACTGCTGCCGGCACCGCAGTCGCGTATGCAACGGTCTACGCCGCGTACGCGATTTACGATTTCCTGTCGCCCGGACCGGCGTTCGTGCTGCTCGGGCTCGTGGCGCTGCTCACGCTCGCCGCCGCGCTGCTGCATGGCCCGGCGCTCGCCGGGCTCGGGCTCGTCGGCGCCTACCTGGCGCCGTTGCTCGTGTCGACCAACGCGCCGAACTACTGGGCGCTCTACCTCTACCTCGCGGTGGTGAGTGCGGCGAGCTTCGCGCTCGCGCGCCTGCGCCTGTGGCGCTGGCTCGCCATTACCGCGGTCGTGTTCGGAACGCTGTGGATGTTCCCGGGCATCGATCGGACGGCAGGCGACGTGCTCATGCCGCATGCTTTCCACGCCGTCGCGGGGTTCGTGCTCGCCGCCATCCTGATCGTGTCAGGGTTTCTCTATGGGCCGACCGCCGAGCCAGGCCGCATCGACGGCATTTCGTCGGCCGCGCTCGCCGCCTATCTGTTCGCCGCCGCCATGCTGGTGTTTGCCAGCCATCACGACGCCGCGGCGCTCGTCACCTTCGCGCTGCTTACCGCCGGCGCGGTCGCGATCGCCTGGCGGACCGAGGCAGCCGTCGCGGCAGTGCCGGCGGCTGCCGCGCTCGCCGCGCTGGTGCTTGCCGACTGGTCGGTCGATCTGCGCATCGAGCACCTGATCGCCCCGGCCGGTCCGATGGCCGGAGCCGTGGCGGAGCCCGCCAGAGCCGCGTTCGGCTCGCATCTTGTCCTCGGCGGCCTGCTCGCGGTGTTGTTCGGCGGCGCCGGATTCCTGGCGCAGGGCCGGTCCGAACGGCCGGTCGCGCCGATCCTGTGGGCAGCCTCGGGCGTGGTGGCGCCGATCGCCATCCTGGTCGCGCTCTACTATCGCATTGCCGAGTTCGACCGCTCGATCCCGTTCGCAGCGCTCGCGCTGCTCCTCGCAGGGCTCTACGCGTGGGCGGTTGAGAGTCTCGACAGGCGCGCGCGGCGACCGGGCCTTGCTTCCGCCGGCGCGATTTTCGCGGCCGGTGCCATCGCGGCACTGGCGCTGGCGCTGACGTTTTATCTGGAGAAAGGCTGGCTCACCATCGGCCTCGCCCTGATGGTGCCGGGCATCGCCTGGGTCGCCCTCAATCGGCCGCTGCCGCTGCTGCGCTGGGCCGCCGCGGTCGGCGTCGTGCTGGTGCTGGCGCGCATCGGCTGGGAGCCCCGCATCGTCGGCAGCGACGTCGGCACCACGCCGATCTTCAACTGGCTGCTCTATGGCTACGGCGGCCCGGCCGCCGCGTTCTGGCTCGCCGGCCACCTGCTGCGCCACCGCGCCGACGACGTGCCGGCCCGCATGGTCGAGACGGGCGCGATCCTGTTCACCGTCCTGCTCGCCTTCCTCGAGATCCGTCATTTCATGAACGGCAGCGACGTCTATCGCCGCACCAGCGGCCTGGGCGAGGTGGCACTACAGGTCTCGGCCGCTCTCGCCCTGGCGATCGGACTCGAACGCCTGCGCGCGCGCACCGGCAGCATCGTGCACGACATTGGCGCGCTCGCGATTGCCGCGCTGGCGCTGGCCGGCATCGTTTTCGGCCTGTGGCTGTTCGAGAACCCGCTCATGACGTCGCGTCCGGTGGGCGGCGCGTTCGTCAATCTCATCCTGCTCGGCTATGGCCTGCCGGCCGTGCTCGCCGCAATCCTCGCGCTGGTGGCGCGGGGGACGCGGCCCTACGCCTACCGCGTGGTTGCCGCCGTCGCCGCCGTCGGGCTCGCGCTCGCCTATCTCTCGCTCGAGGTCGCCCGGCTCTACCGCGGCCCCGTGCTCACCCGCGGACCGATCAGCAATGCCGAGCAGTACACCTACTCGGCGGTCTGGCTTGCCTTCGGGGTGGCGCTGCTCCTTGCCGGCGTTCTCCTGCGCTCGCAGCCGGCGCGGCTCGCCTCGGCGGCGGTCGTGCTCATCACCATCGGCAAGGTTTTCCTGCTCGATCTCGCCGTGCTCCAAGGCGCGTTCCGCGCGCTTTCCTTCATCGGCCTCGGCCTGGTGCTGGTCGGCATCGGCTGGCTCTACCAGCGCCTGTTGTTTCCACGCCGCAAGGCGGCGGCGTAGCGGCTCGAAGCGGTTTTTTACAGGGATTTCTCCGCTACTTCCCCGCCGAGAATTCGTACGTCAGCGTCCCGACGAAGACGGGGCCGCACCAGTTCGAGCGCAGCCCCATCGGATTGGTAACCGGATTGACCGCGCCGCCCGGCGCCGCGCCGGGGTCGCCGGTGAAGACGAAGCAGTTTTCCTTCGTCAGGCTGGTGTTGGAATAGGTCAATTCCAGAGTGAACGGATCGAATTCGAAGGAAATGCCGAGGGACCAATTGGCGTAGTCCGGCAGCGGAAAGCCGCCGAGGCTCGCCGATTGGGTGCCGAACCACGAGCGGCCGACGGTACCGGAGATCGACCAGTCGAC
>DASZJC010000623.1:0-2997 GCA_035948495.1 Xanthobacteraceae bacterium
CCGACCTGGAACGTTCCGCCGTCGATCATCCAGAACGAATATCTGCCGGCTCTGCAGCAGGACCCGACCGCGCTCGAACGGATCGGCCTCAAGGTCGAATACAACCGCGACGGCACCGTGCACATCTACCAGCCGCCCGGCGACCGCAACGCGCTCGGGCGCATCCGCTTCAATTTCCCCAACAAGTTCCTGGTCTACCAGCACGACACGCCGGACAAATATTTGTTCGCCCACGACAAGCGCGCGTACAGCCACGGCTGCATGCGGGTGCAGGACCCGCTCAAGTACGGCGAGGTGCTGCTCTCGATCGCCCTGCCGCACGAGGGCTACACCGCGGAACGGCTGCACCGGATGTTCGGCAGCGGCGAGCAGAACATCAATTTCCCGACGCCGATTCCGGTCCACCTGACCTATCAGACCGCCTACGTGGACGACGCCGGCAAGCTGGTGATTCGCGAGGACATCTACGGGCGCGACGCCCGCGTGCTCGCGCAACTGCGCGGCGAGGAACGGCGCTTCGCCGACATCGCCCTCGAGCGCCACGACGCCACCCGCCACCAGGCGGTGCGCGTCCAGCGGCCCGCTTCGGCGTTCTCGTTCTTCGACCGCCTGTTCCGGTAGGGCGGAACGATCGTCTCGAAGTCTAATCGCGCATGCGCGAGTGGCGCTTGCTTTGTCGCGCAAGGGCGCGCGGGAAAATCGTTAAACTTATTTTCTTCCAGGGGCTTATTTCTACATAGATCGCGCCGCGATCGGCACTTTTTTGCCATACTCGCCCGTTAGCGTTTGCCATCGGGGGGACGGGCCAGCGCTAAGAATGCGTTAACCCTTCCCGACAAGACTGCGTCACTCGTTGCGCCAGCGGTTGGGACGCCGCCGGCGAGGCTGTCGAACGACGTATTCACGGGAAGTATGCACGTGGCAATTCGTGCTGCGCGAACGGCTGGCCTGTGTGCGTGTCCGTGGCGGGCAATCCGCCGCGCCGCTTTGGCCGCCCTGCTGATCCTCTTCGGCAGCGAAAACCTGCAGAACGCGGTCGCCGACGGCGACACGCGCACGCTCACGATGCATCACATGCATACGGGCGAGGACCTCGCCATCACCTACAAGGTGAACGGCCGCTACGACGACGCTGCCCTGGATAAGCTCAATCATTTCCTGCGCGACTGGCGGCGCGAACAAGCCACCAAAATGGACCCGCACCTCCTCGATCTGATCTGGGAGGTCTACCAGGAAGTCGGGGCGAAGGAGCCGATCCAGATCGTGTGCGGCTATCGCTCGCCGGAGACCAACGCCATGCTGCGGCGGCGCAGCCGAGGCGTCGCCCGATTCAGCCAGCACACGCTGGGCAAGGCGATCGACTTCTACATCCCCGGCGTGCCGCTCGAGCAGATCCGCTACGCGGGCCTGCGCATGCAGCGCGGCGGCGTTGGATTCTATCCGACCTCGGGCTCGCCGTTCGTCCATCTCGACACCGGCAGCGTGCGCCACTGGCCGCGCATGAGCTCCGAGCAATTGGCGCGCGTGCTCTCGACCAAACCCAAGACCCGTTTCGCCGCCGACCGGCGGCCGGCCGGCTACCAGACTGCGCTTAACGAGATCGACCGCGGCAACGGCAACGCCGGCGACGCGCAGCCGGCCGTGGCCCAGCGCTCGAAGCGCGGCCTGATCGAACGGCTGTTCGGGTTCGGCGAGGACGAGGACGAGGATGCCGTCGCATCCGCCGCTCCGGGCACCGCCCAGCCGACGGTCGCCGCCGCGCGACCGGCACCGAAGAGCGAACCGGTCAGGCGGCAGCTTGCCGCCGCCGTTCCGCTCCCGCCGATCAAGCCGCCGCCCCCGATCAAGACCGCGAAGGCGGCGCGAGCCGCCCAGCCGGCCCAGGCCCAGTATACGCTTGCATCCGTGACGTCGGCGCCAAGCCCCTCGCCGGCCGATATCGTCCGCTCGCGCGGCATGTGGGAGATGGCCAAGCCGGCGATCGAGCCGCCGGCGAGCCCGTCCACGGCGGCCGGCGACGTGAAGGCGCCGCCGCCCAGCGCCGCCGGACCCGGTGGGCAGCGATTCGTGTGGCTGACCGGCCCGCCGGGCCGCCCGGTTGAACCTGCGCCCACTCGCACGGCTGCCGCCGAGCCGCCGCGCCCGCCGGCCGAAATCCCCAATGCGGACCAGGAAACGACCGCAAGCCTCTCGTCGTGGCCGGATCGCGATGACCGCGTGCCGGCCGAGACGACGCTCGCCTATGCGGCGCCGCCGCCGCGCGACCTGGAGGTCCAGCGCTCGGCGCCGCTGCCCGCAACCTCTGCGCGCCTCGCCCCCCCGGCTGCCCCGCTTACCCGATCCCTCGGGGCGCCGGCCGCAGTTGCCGCAACACGACCGGGGATGCGCAGCGATAATCCATGGCTGCGCAGCCTGGTGATCGCGCCGAGCGTGCACGACTTGATGAGCGTCGCCGCGTTCGGCACGCCGGACTACCGCCAACTCGCCCGCCTGATGCAGAAGCCTTCCTCGGTGCTGGCGATGACGTTCACGGCCGATCCGCAACCCGGCATGACGTCCTATTCGTTCGGCGGCCCGGCGGTCGCGTTCCTGCCGACGGTCATGTTCGGCACTCGCACCGCCCAGCTGAACTAGCCCTTAGCGCCCCTCAGCTTCCCAGCATCCCGAGCGCCTGCAGGTAGGTCTCCAGGACCGCCTCCTGTTCCTTGCGCTCCTCCACGTCGAGCTTGCGCAACCGCACTACCGTTCGCAGCGCCTTGGTGTCGAAGCCGTTGGCCTTGGCCTCGGCGTAGACGTCGCGGATGTCGTCGGCGAGCGCCTTCTTCTCCTCCTCGAGGCGCTCGATGCGTTCGACGAATGCCTTGAGGTGATCCTTGGCGACGCGGGCGGCGGTCATCGGGAACTCCTGCTTCACGCGCGACCGAATGATCGCGGCAGCAGGTTTCGGAACCGCCGGTGCCGCCGTCAAGCGGCAGCCGCATTCATCCACAGGAGGCT
>DASZJC010000624.1:0-5479 GCA_035948495.1 Xanthobacteraceae bacterium
AGCGACCACGCCGCCAACGAGCGCACGTTTCTCGCCTGGGTGCGCACGGCGATTGCCGTCATGGCGTTCGGTTTCCTGGTGGAGAAATTCGATCTGTTCCTGGAAGTGGCGGCAAGGTCGGTCGGTGCGCGCACGCCGTCGATAGGCGGACAGCTCCTCGGCAACATCGCCGGGCTGGCCCTGATCGCGCTCGGGGGCGTGACGGTGGTCCTGGCGATCGTGCGCTTTCGCAAGACCTCCCTCGACATCGACAGCGAAGAGCGGCGGCCGGGAACGGGCGAAAGGATGGACATCGCCCTCGCGGGGCTCCTCGCCCTGCTGGGAGCCGCGTTGTTCGTCTATCTGTCCTACACGGTGATCAGCCGCTTCTGACCACGCGCCCGCAGGTCGCTGCGAGAGGCGATGGGTTTCGCTACGGCACCCAACCGCCGGCCGCCCGTTCCAGCTCCCGCCCGGCGCCGGCTTCGACGGCGCGGCGGTAGATCAATTCGCCGAAGGCTACGTCCTCGAGCGCGATGCCGAGCGATTTGAACAGGGTGAGTTGGTCGGGCGAGGTGCGGCCGGGCGCCTTGCCGGCGACCACGTCGCCCAGCTCGTGCACGTTGGCCCAGTCGAGCCGGCCGGCCTTGGCGAGGTCGATGAACTCGGCCGCCTCGATCTGCGCCTGCGCCCGGTGGTCGGTCACCAGGACGTCGGCGCGCAGCACGGTGTCGGCGTCGACCTCGCGCCGGTCGGCGGCGTTGGCGCCGGCCGCATTGACGTGCGCGCCGGGCGCAATCAAGTCCGCCCGGCACACCGGCACGGCCGATTTGGTGATGATGACGACCACGTCGGCGCCGCGCACGCAGGCCTCCGCCGATGCGGCCGCGACGACCCCGATCCCCAGCTCGTTTCGCATTTGCCGCGCGAACGCCTCGCGCTTCTCCGCCGTGCGGCTGAACACGCGCACCTGATCGATCGGCCGCACCGCGCAGACCGCGGCGATCTGCGTGCGCGCCTGCTTGCCGGTGCCGATGCAGCCGAGAATTTTCGCCCCGGGCCGCGCCAGCGCCCGGGTGGCGATGCCGCTCGCCGCTCCGGTGCGCAGCTGGCCCAAGAGATCGGACTCGATCACCGCCACGAGCCGCGCTTCGGCGATGGAATAAAGCGAGAAATGGGTGGCGTTGCCGAAATAGGCCTTGTGGCCGAGCACGCCGCGCGCCCCGTAGGTCGCGCCCATCAGGTTGAGGAAGCCGGGCGGTACCGGCGCGCGCGCCCGCGGCAGGTTGGCGGTGCCGGGGTCGCGCCAGGCCGCGAACGCCGCTTCGGTCGTGGCGATTGCGTCCTTGATCGTCACCAGGCGGGCGACGTCGGCCTCGGTCAGATAGAGCGGCAGCCTGGTCATGAGATCGCAACCCGGCAGGATGGCGGGGACCTCTATCCTACACGCCCCGGGTGGAGGCGCGAGCCTTCCCCTTGCTCGTCATCCCGGCCCCGGCTCAAGTCCGGGGCAGGTTTGCCCAGGCGCTAATCCTGCAGCGATTTGACTATCAGCTCGCTCAGCCGAACCGGATCGCGCTCGCCCTCCTTGGCGAGTTCGACGGTCTTCTTCGCCACCATCTCGGCCATCGGGTCGGAACGGTCCTTGAGTCCCAAGCGGGCGAGCGCCGCCTCGTAGGCGGCGACGATCGATTTGACCTCTTCCGGATCGAACGCGGCCTCCCGGACGACGCGATGAATCGGCACGGCGATGACCTCCTGGCGCGGATTTAAGCGGCGATCGCCGAACGCGTCCGACCACCGTCAGTCCGGAAATGACCCATCGGGAATCGGGACAGCCCTAAACGGCAGCCGGCCCGAACGCGGCACCGGCGCCGCCTGCCCGCGTACCGGTCGCGGCGTCCCCTTCGGCGAGAAGTAAGCGCCGGAAACGCAATTTCCGCAATTAAATTTGACCGCCCGCCCAGGCGACCACGCGGGCCGCGTCCGCCTCGTCGCAACTGAGCACGACGCGGCCGTAGAACGTCCTCTGCAGGTCGAGGACCAGCACGTTCGCGGCGGCCCCGCGCATCCAGCCGTGCGGCCGCCGTATATAGAAGAATTGCTTCATGCCCTGTCCGAGGAACGTCCCGGCCTTCACCACGCCGGGCACGCTCGTTCCGCCGGCGCGCAACCAAACGTCGATCTCGACCGGCTCGGCGTGCCATTCGGCGCGCACGATGTTGGCGCGCGGAACGACCAGCCGCCGGCGTAGCGCCCAGACGCGCTCCCACCCCTCGAGCGCGACGGTGAGCGCCTCCTCGCTCAATCGGAGCTTCATGCGTTCACCATGCGCGGCTAAAGGCGCCCGCCGCGGCTCGGCCGCGGCACCTCGGTGTCGCGTCCCGCTATCCCGCCGCGAGGCCGCGCACGACCAGCCGGTTGAGCCGCGTGGCAAAGGCGGCGGGGTCGTCCGGTACCTCGCCGTCGAGGACGCAGGCCTCGTCGAACAGCAGCGCGGCGAGGTCGCCCACGTCGTCCGTGCGCGCGCTCTTGTGCGCCTGGCCAAGCGCGGTCACCAGCGGGTGGCGCATGTTGAGTTCGAGGATCGGCTTTGCGCCGGCGCCGCCCTTGTGGCGGGCGAGCAGGCGCTCCAGCTCGCGGTCGGGCCCGCTGCCGCCGGCCACGAGGCAGGCGGCGCTGTCGGTCAGGCGCTGCGACGCGCGCACGTCCGACACCCGCTCGCCCAGCGCCACCTTCACCGCGGCGATCACGGTCGCTTCGTCGGCGGCCTCGGGCTTCGGCGCCTCCTCGGGCTTCGCCTCCGCTTCGAGCTTGGGCACCAAGCCGAAATCGACCTCGCCCTGGCTGAGCGACTTGAGCGGCTTGCCGTCGAAACCGAGCGGCAGCGCGGTCCAGAACGCGTCGACCGGATCGGTGAGCAGCAGCACTTCGATGCCGCGCGCGCGCGCCGCCTCGAGCTTGGGATTGGATTTGAGGCGCTCGGCGCTCTCGCCCACGAGATAATAGATGGCGGTCTGGTTCGGCTTGAGGTCGGCGACGTATTGCTTGAGCGAGCGCGCGGCCCCGGCCGTGGTGGTGAAGCGCGAGAGCGCCAGCAGCCGGTCGCGCCGCTCCGGATCCTCGTAGATGCCTTCCTTGAGCACCCGGCCGAACCCTTCCCACACCTTGGCAAAGGCGTCCGCCTCGTTGGCGGCGAGCGCTTCCAGCTCACCGATGACGCGCCCGGTCAGCGCCTTGCGCATCTGCGCCACCTGCGGGTTGTTCTGCAGCATCTCGCGCGAGATGTTGAGCGGCAGGTCGTCGCTGTCGACGACGCCGCGCATGAAGCGCAGGTACGAGGACAAGAGGTCGGCGTCGTCGGTGATGTAGACGCGGCGCACGTAGAGCTTCGCCCGGCCCTTGCGCGAAGGATCGAACAGGTCGAACGGCGGGGTCGACGGCGCGAACAGGAGCACCGCGTAGGACTGGCGCCCCTCGGCCTTGTAGTGGAGCGTCATGGCCGGCTCGTCGAACGCGCCGGTCAGCGACCGATAGGCCTGCTTGTAGTCCTCCGCGGTCAGCTCCGATTTCGGCCGCTGCCACAGTGCGCTCGCCGCATTGATCTGGCGCGACTCGGCGTCGGCGGCCTTGAACTCGATCGGGAACTGGATGTGGTCGGAATAGGTGGTGACCACCCGCTCGATCTCGAACGGCTCGAGGTAACGCTTGGCGTCTTCCTTGAGGTGCAGGACGATCTCGGTGCCGCGGGCAACCCGCGCCGCGGCGGCGGCGTCCGCGGGCGCGATCTCGAACTCGGCGCTGCCCGCCGAGCGCCACGCCCAGGCCTCGTCCGCGCCGGCCCCCCGGCTCGTCACCTCGATCCGGTCCGCCACCATGAAGGCGGAGTAGAACCCGACGCCGAACTGGCCGATGAGCCCGGCGCCGTCCTTGGCCTCGGCAAGGCGGCTCACGAAGGCGCGGGTGCCCGAGCGGGCGACGGTGCCGAGGTTGTCGATCAGCTCCTGCCGGTCCATGCCGATGCCGGTATCGGCGACCGTCACGGTGCCGGCCTTCGGGTCGGCCGTGATGCGGATTGCAAGCGCGCCGCCGGCCGCCAGCAGCTCGGGCTTGGCGATCGCCTCGTAGCGCAGCCGGTCGCAGGCGTCCGAGGCGTTGGAGATCAGCTCGCGCAGGAAGACATCGGCCTCGGAATAGACCGCGTTGACCATCAGGCGCAGCAGCTCGGCCACTTCGGCCTGGAACGGATGGGTCTGGGCAACGGTATCGGCGTCGGTGCTCATGCGGCCGGCTCGGTTTTTGATGAACTGAGGAGGCCTGGATATAGCGGACGGCCGAGTTCCCGCAAGAGTTTCACCCGGCGTCGTCCGATCCGCCGGCGGTCTTTCGCGGACCGTGCCAGGAACAAACCGGAAATAAGCGCGTTGAAATCTGGCGAAGCTGGGCGGACTTGATACGTCGGGCGTCAGGAGAAGGGGCCGGGCGCGCCCGTGACTGCCGCAAGGCCCTCGATGCGGGAGCGCAGATGTCTCGTTACTACTTCAATCTGACCGGCGAGCACTCCGTTCATGATTTCGACGGCCTGGACCTCGCGGACGAGGCCGACGCCCGCCTCCACGCGGTCGAGCTGGCCCAGGCACTCATGCGCCGCACGCGGCTGTTTCGTCTCAACCCCGAGCAATGGAGCATGCAGTTGGTCGATGCCGAGCGGCGCGAAATCGCCGCGATCCCGTTTTCCGAGGCGGCCAACCTCGGCGCGGGGTGCCGGACGGTCAACGGCCGGACCGGGTTCGCCGGTCGGCTCGACTACAAGGTGCAGCTCCAGCTCGGCAAGGAAATGGCCAACGCCGATCGCCACGTTCTCGACCTCGAGATACCCGAGCACTTTCGCGATTTGCTGATGCGCCTCAAAGAATTGCCGAACAGCGAAAGCAAATAAACTCAGCCCATGTGAGGGTGGGCAAATCCGTAGAATGGGCAAAGCGGCCGCAGGCCGTAGCCGACGCTTCGCGTCGGCGTTTTTCAATAACAAGAACGGCGGCCGAAGGCCGCCTATGCCCACGGCTTTTTTGCGATGCCCCCTCGCCCGCGCGCTTGGTTTTTCGGGCGCGGCAGCGGGCGCAAATTGCTCGCAATGACGCAGGAAGACCCGCTCAGCGGCCCTTGTTGCAGGGTTCCCAACGGCCGTAGCCGAGATCTTCGGCGCACCCGTTGATGTTGCCGTGATAGGCAAATCCCGGATCCTCAAAACCGCGCTTCCAATACGGCACCCAGCCCTGCTGCGCATAGGGGCCGTACGGCCGATAGAAGCGGTGGTGGCGGCGGTAGGAATACTGCGCCGGCGTCACGCCGCTCGTGGCCGCCGTGGCAACGGCGGTGCCGGCCGGCATCAGGGCGGCGGCGGGCGCCGCCGCAACCGCCGCGATGCCGATCGCGAGCGCCGCCGGAATCATCGATGATCGCATGACAATCTCCTTCGTGTTCGTATCGCAAACAACGT
>DASZJC010000625.1:0-2077 GCA_035948495.1 Xanthobacteraceae bacterium
CGAGCAGGGCCAGGTCATCGCCGCGTTCGACCTGGCGCAAGGTCATCCGGCGCGCCGCCTCATCGCCGAGAACGATCTCGGCGGCGAGGACGAGCTGTTGATCGTGCGGCGCGTGCAATTCGCCGACGGCCGCACCCGCGCCTTCGTCAACGACCAGCCGGTCAGCGTTCAGGTGCTGCGCGCGCTCGGCGCGGCGCTGGTGGAAATCCACGGCCAGCACGACGAGCGCGCCTTCGTCGACGCCGCGACCCATCGCGCTTTGCTCGATGCCTATGGCGGCATCGAAGGCGACGCCGCCGCGGTGGCGCGGCTGTGGGACGAGCGGCGCGCCCGCGAGGCGGCTGTCGCCCATCACCGTGCCGAGGTCGAGCGGGCGAGCCGCGAGGCGGAATGGCTGCGCCACGCCGTCGAGGAGCTCGGCCGCCTCGCGCCCGAAACCGGCGAGGAGACGGCGCTGGCCGAACGGCGCGCCGCCATGATGCAGGCGGAAAAGGTCGCCGAGGATTTGCGCTCGACCCACGACAGCGTCAGCGGCCCGCAATCGCCGGTGCCGCCGCTGTCGGCCGCGGTACGGCGCCTCGAACGCCGCGCCGTGCAGGCGCCGGCGCTGATCGAGCCGGTGGTCAAGGCGATCGACGCCGCGCTCAACGCGCTCGACGAAGCGCGCAGCCATCTCGAACAGGCGCTGCGGGTGGCGGACTTCGATCCGCAGGAGCTCGAGCGCATCGAGGAGCGCCTGTTCGCGCTGCGCGCCGCCGGGCGCAAATACAATGTGCCGGTCGATAATCTGGCCGCGCTCGGGCAACGCTACCAGGGCGATCTGGCGCTGATCGACGCCGGCGCCGAGCGCCTCACCGCGCTGGAGCAGGATGCGCAGGCCGCCACGGCGCGCTACCGCGAGGCGGCGCAGGCGCTGTCCGCCGGCCGCCGCCGCGCCGCGCAAAAGCTCGACAAGGCGGTCAATGCGGAGCTCAAGCCGCTCAAGCTCGAGCGCGCGCAATTTTCCACCCAGATCGAGAGCGAGAGCGAAGGCCCCAACGGCCTCGATAGGATCGAGTTCTGGGTGCGCACCAATCCCGGCACCCGGCCGGGGCCGCTGATGAAGATCGCGTCCGGCGGCGAGTTGGCGCGCTTTCTGCTGGCGCTCAAAGTGGTGCTGGCCGACCGCGGCTCGGCACCGACCTTGGTGTTCGACGAGATCGACACCGGCGTCGGCGGCGCGGTCGCCGACGCCATCGGCGTGCGGCTCGCCCGGCTCGCCTCCGGCGTCCAGGTCATCGCCGTGACCCATGCGCCGCAGGTCGCGGCGCGCGCCGACCGGCACTACCTCATCACCAAGGACGCACTCGCCAAGGGCAAGCGGGTGGCGACCCGGGTCGTCGAGCTTGCCGACGAGCGGCGCCGCGAAGAGATCGCGCGCATGCTGGCCGGCGCCGAAATCACCGCCGAAGCCCGCGCCGCCGCCGAGCGTTTGATCCGCGCCGCAAGCTGATCGCCGTCGCGCGCCGGCACGTCGTCTGCTAGATTGCGCAAAACGGCTTGGCGACAGGCCGTCGCAAAATAATCGTTGGGGAGGAATGCCATGTCTGTCCGCGTCGTCGTTGCCGCCGCGATATTCGCACTGGCGAGCACCGCGATCGTGCCCGCCGCCGGCACGCTCGACTACGATTTCTACAGGGCCAAGGTGCAGCCGATCTTCCTGGTCAAGCGGCCGGGGCACGCGCCCTGCGTGATGTGCCACGCCGACGCCAACAACATGCTGCGCCTGGAAAAGCTTCCCGACGGCCAATCGACCTGGACCGAGGAGCAGACGCGCAAGAATTTCGATACGGTGGCGAAGATCGTGCAGGCCGCTGACGATCCGCTCGCCTCGAAGATCTTGCTGCATCCGCTGGCGCCCGAAGCCGGCGGCGACGCCTTCCATTCCGGCGGCCGCCAATTCGCCAGCAAGAACGATCCCAATTGGAAGACCATCGCCCAATGGGCGCAGGGCGCGACGCTGGCGAAGAAGTAACGCTGCCTGGCACTCGCCTTCCGCCACCGCGATAGCGGGGGAGGGGGACCACCCTGCGCAGCA
>DASZJC010000626.1:0-7616 GCA_035948495.1 Xanthobacteraceae bacterium
CGAAAATAGCAGACAGCAGAAGCCCGAATAGAACCACTGCGCCATTCAACCAGATCGATCGATTGATATCGGCGACGAGCTGTAGTTGATCGCGGCCCACGAACACGGCGAGGCCGTCTGATGGCCCGGCTTTGACTGGAACGTATCCGTACAGGCGGACAGCGCCCTCGGCCCCCGTAACCTCGGCAGCCCCCACGCCTGCCGCAGACAAGAATGGTCTCAGGTTGTCGGCTATCGGTTGACCGACAGCCTGCGGATCGGGATGGCGGGCGATCAGGATGCCGTTGCGATCCGTGATGTCGATTGACGCGGTCGCACCAAGATGCCACTCGCTGATCGCGGTATTCAACCACGTCACGTTGATGCCGGCGTAGACCGCGCCGACCACCGTGCCGGTATCGTCGACGACGGGATAGCCGACACGGATCACTTCGTTGCCCGACACCTCGCCGATCCCGTACGATCCCACGGAAAAGCCTCCAGTGGCCACTATGCGATCGAAAAGCTCACGGTCGGACATCGGGGTACCGCTGCGCTTGAATAAGGTGCTGCTGCATTGGCGAGTGCCGCTGCGATCGACCGCGACGATGTGGTCGTACTCGAAATCGCTGCTCGCGGTTGCCGAGACAACGGAACATGCGCGCTCGTCCCAGCCGTGATCAATCGGCAGTTTGGCAAGAGTCGCCAGAAGCTGGTGTGTTCCCTCGAGAATGCGGACCATGTCGAGCTCCGCAATGCGTGCAAGCTGCATCGTATCGGTGCGTACCTCGCCGAGCCGATTTTGGCGCAGTTTCAGGCCATTGAACAGTTCGCCGCCGGCGACCAGCAGCAGCGTCACCGCAATCAACATGAATATGCGCGTGACGATGCTCACGCGAAGATGCTCCGCAAACCCATGCGCGGGCTATCCCTTGTAGTATCCGACGCCGCACACGACATCGTGGGTGTGGATCACGTAGGCCGACTTGTTTTCGATCCTCTTCGTCACCGGGTTGGGCCATTTGAAGTCCACCCAACCGCGTCCGTGCTCGAAGCCCATCTTGACGATCAGCGCATTCGGCTCCGCGCCGTCTGGGTCTTTGATGTGCAGGAGGTTGCGGCCGACAAAGGACGGGTTGCCACCATGCGCCATGTTCACGCCATCGCGATCGTAGCAGAAAACGTAGAGCTCGCCGTCGACGAAGCCGCCGTCGCGTCGCGTGAAGTCGGCGAAGGCCCTTTCGTCTCCGGCCTGCTCGACGTAGGCTGCCGCGCGCTCAGAAAAGGCCTTGGCTTGCTCGGGAGTGGCCGCCATCGCCACGACTGAGCAGACAGCTACCGTGCAGATTGCAAGCGCTGCGGTCATGCACACAGTTGGCGAAGCTTGGAACCGCATGGTCGGCCTCCTTAGCCAAGAACGAGGTGCGAGCGGGCGCTCTGGTGGTGGTTTGCATATCCAATTGGCGATCGCACACGGCAAACGCGAGCCATCGCGCGCAGCATTTGATCAAATGGCTAAACGTCGCCCTAATAGACATGTTGATTCCTGCACCCGTAAAAACCCGTAGGCGTACCTCCCTACCTACCTAATGGCTGAGTCTAGAGGTGCCTCGGTCGCGACTTCCACGATCGAGGAGGCGGCCGTGCTCGCGGTTTTCATTGAGCGGGCCGCGCGCATGCAGGTGGCGCAATCGATCGACGCAGATGTGTTGGCAAATGCGATTTCGGGGATCCCGGCGCGTTGGCTGTCCGATCCATTTGAGAGATTCGAGGCGCTCCGTTCGCTCGTGAGAAGAATCGGCCCACGGTGAGCTCGTTCACATTCGAATTTTCCGGAATGCGCCATGGTTGTCGCAGACGGTGGGACGGCCCCGCCGCCGCTGACCCGAAGGAGACGCCCATGTTCGCAAAGACCCTCATCGTTGCGCTCGTCCTCGCCGGCGCGTCGCTCGCGTTCGTCGGCAACGTGTCCGCTGCTCCGGCCCGGGGCGATTCCGGGCAGCCCGCGCAGAACTACATGTCGGACCGCCACAACCCGGCCGATACCAACGGTTTCTGACCCACGGTCCCATCCCGCAACGTGGATGGGTCGACTACGGCCGGCCTCGTCCCCGGGGCCGGCCGCTCTTTATTATTCCGATCGCGGCCGGGCCCGATGGGCGGATCGAGCAAGCATGCTCGCCGCAACGCCGAGCCCGTTCAAGCTGCCGCAGAAAAAAGAAGGGCCGCTCGCACGGAGCGGCCCATTTGATTCCCGCGGAAGGAGAGGAAAAATCAGCGCGCGAAAGGAGAATGACCGCCGCCGATCACGGCTCGCGCATGCTTTCGTCGAATACCCTGATCACCGGATCGAGCAGATAGGAGATGATCGTGCGCTTGCCGACGATGATCTCCGCGCTCGTCGTCATGCCCGGGATCAGGCGGAAGTCCTTCGGCACGTTCTGCAAGGTGAGCGGCCCGAGCGCGATGCGGGCACGGAAGAACGCCGGCCGCGCGTCCGCGTCCTTGCCGGGCTGCGGCGTCGACGCCTTGTCCGGCTGGAACGAATTCTCCGTAATCACGCGGACGCGGCCGGTGATCGTGCCGTGCCGCTGGAACGGCAGCGCATCGAGCTTGACGCGTACCGTGTCGCCCACCCGCAGGCGCGCCACGTCGGCGCTCTCGACGTCCACTTCGGCCTCGATCTTGTTGCCGCTCGGAACCAAGGTGATGAGCGGCTCGGCTTCCTTGGCGACCGAGCCGATCGCCCGCTGCCCGAGCTCCAGCACCACCCCGTCGGCGGGCGCGCGCAGCACCACCAGGCTGCGGCGGCGCTCGGCGGCGGTGAGCTTCTGTCGCTCGGTCGCGATCTGCTGCTGCAAGTCGGTCAGGCGCTCGCCCGCCTCGCGGACCCAGTTGTTGATGTATTTTGCCTTCTGCTCGCGCGCGGAGGCGAGCTGCGCCTCGAGCTCCTTCTCCTGGTTCTTCTTCTCGCCCAGCTGGTCGCTCAGCGACAGCCGGTCGAGGCGCGACTGCAGCAGGTTGAGGCGCGAGCCGGCCGAAAGCTTGAACAGCTCGTCGCGCATGCCCTCGACCTGGGACACCACCTTGACCCGCTCCTCGAGGCCGGTCTGGGAGTTGCGGTTGGTCACCAGGCCCGCTTCGAGCTTGGCCGCGTCGGCTTCGGCGGCGGCGACCGCGGCGCGGTATTCCGCCTGGCGGTGGGTGTAGACCGCCATCTGCAGCTTCAGGTACTTGGCCTCCACCGGGTCGCCGACCCACGCGGGCTCGAACGGCTTGCCGTAGATCTCCGCCTCCAGCCGCCACGCCTCGGCCGTCATGCTGGCGAGACGTTCCTCGTCCGCCGTCTGTTCCGACTGGGGGAAGGTCGGATCGAGCGTGGCGAGAACCTCGCCCGCTTTCACCGTGTCGCCCACGCCCACGGTGATGCTGTGGACCACCCCGGTCTCGAGCGGCTGCACCGTCATGAGCGGATCGACCGTGATCAGCTTGCCGCGCGCGATGACCACGCGGTCGACCTGCGACAGCGACGCCCAGGTCGCCGCCGCCGCGACCAGCAGCAGCACGACGTAGACGACGCTGCGCGCGAACCACGGCAGCGCACGCTCCTCGATCATCGCCGGGTCCGGCTGGAACGGCACGGCCTCCGGATCGACCGGTCCGCCGGCGCGGGCGGACGGACGCAGGCGTGCGCGCCGCTCCTTCAGCGGAATGATCTGCTCTGTTTGTCCCATAGCCGGCGATACATCAGACAGGTTTCGAGCAGGCCGTCATGCGGCCCGTTGCCTACGATCTGGCCCTTGTCGAGAACGATGATCATGTCACAGTTTCGCAGCGAAGACAGGCGGTGCGACACTATGAGCGTGGTCTTGCCATCGACGATCTTCGCCATGTTGTCCTGGATGATGACCTCGCTTTCCGGATCGAGCGCGCTCGTCGCTTCGTCGAACAGCAGGATCGACGGCCGCCGCACCAGGGCGCGGGCGATCGCCAGGCGCTGCTTCTGCCCGCCCGAGAGGTTGACGCCGCCTTCTTCCAGCGCCGTGTCGTAGCCCTGCGGCATGCGCTCGACGAACTCCTCGGCGCCGGCCTGGCGCGCCGCCCAGACGATCTCCTCGAACGTCGCGCCGGGCTTGCCCGAGGCGATGTTGTCGCGGACCGTGCCGCGGAACAGGAAGCTGTCCTGCAGCACGACCCCCATGTGGCGGCGCAGGTGCACCTTGTCCATCTCGCGGATGTCGTGGTCGTCGATGCGGATCAGGCCGCGCTGCGACGGATAGAGTCCCTGCACCAGCCGCACCAGCGTGCTCTTGCCCGAACCGCTGCGCCCGACGATGCCGACCACCTGGCCGGTCTCGATCGAGAAGCTGACCCGGTCGAGCGCCGGCACCGTCGAGGTCCCGTAGCTGAAGCTCACGTCGTCGAAGCTCAGCTTGCCGCGGACCGGCGGGCGCAGGCCGCGCGTCATGCCCGGCTCGGACTGCGCGTTCATGACGTTGCCGAGCATGCGCACCGACAGCGCCACTTCCTGGAACTCGTTGATCAGCGCGGTGATCTGCACCAGCGGGCTGATCACGCGCCCGGCGAGGATCTGGAAGGCCACCAGCGCGCCGATCGACAGCTGGCCGGAAAAAATCAGGGTCACGCCGATCCAGATCACCGCGACCGTCATCAGCTTCTCGATGCCCTGGGAGACCGTGCGCGCGCCGGCGGAGATGCGGCCGACTTCGATCCGGCGCTCGACCGAGTTGGCCGAGCTCTGGTCCCACGCCTTCGCCTGCGCCGGCTCGAGGCCGAGCGACTTGACCGTGTTGATGCCGTGGATCGCCTCGATCAGCAGCCCCTGGCGCTCGCCTTCGGCGCGATAAAGCTCCTGCAGGCGGCGGCGGAACGGCGGCGACATGAACCCGATGATCGCGGCAATCGCCAGGGCGCAGACCAGCACGATGCCGGTGAGGGCGACGCTGTAATAGAGCAGGATCGGCACGTAGACGAAGAGCGCGGTGGCGTCGAGGACGGTGAGCAGCAGGCGGCCCGACAGGAACTCGCGGATGCGCTGGTCCTGCTGCATGTGCTTGCTGATGACGCCGGCGAGGTTGCGCTCGAAGAAATCGACCGGCAGCGACATCAGCTTGAGGAAGATCGTGCTGGCGAGCCGCATGTCGATCTTGCTGGTCGCGTACAGCAGGATGTAGCTGCGCGCGTAGTTGAGCACGAACTCGAAGGCGATGGCGCAGCACACGCCGATGATGAGCACCGTCATCGTCGCCTGCACCCGGTGAACGACGACCCGGTCGATCATCAGCTGGAAGAAGATCGGGGTGGCGAGCGCGAGCGCATGCAAGGTGAGCGCGGCGATCGCCACGTCCCCGAACGCGCGCTTCTGGCGGAGAAATTCCGGAACGAACCAGCGCAGGCTGAACGGCTGACTGGCGTCCGACAACGCGTACCTGCGCTTGATCAGGATGGCCTGGCCGTCCCATTCCGCGTGCGCCTTCTCGGCGTCCCAGAACTGGAACCCCTGGGGGGTGCGCGGATCGCGGATGACGATTTCCGTCGCCTCCGCCGTGTCCTTGATGCCGGAGAGGACGACCGCCCCGCCGTCGCGCAGGACGAGGATGGCGGGCAGCGCCTGGCCGAGGCGGCGCAACCGGTCCCACGACAGGCGCACGAGCTTGGCGTGAAGATCGATCTTGCGTGCAACCTGCACCAGATGGGCGGGCTTGACGCCGTCGGGCCCGGGAGCCGCGAACTGGACGAGCTGCGGTTCGGTGTAGTCGAGGCCGTGGAACCGGGCGATCGCGGTCAGGCAGGAAATCCCCGACAGCACCGGCTGGGGCGCAGCAATCGCCGATTGGGGCGGCACAATATTCATGCGCGGTTTCTACGACTTACGGCCGGGCGGGTCAAAGACTGCTGCGCCGGAAACGTTAAGCTTATCCGGCGGCTGGCCGTAGCCCGGATGGAGGGAAGCGAAATCCGGGGTGGGGTCAATGGGGCGATCCCGCATTCCGCTGCGCTCCATGCGGGCTACAGGCAATCCGTAGCCCGGATGGAGCGAAGCGAAATCCGGGATAGGCTTCCGGGATGGTCGCCTACAGACGAAATTTTGTTGCCGGTGGCACGTTCTTCTTCACGGTCACCGTGGCCGATCGGGGTTCCTCGGTTCTCATCGACCATATCGCGCCGCTGCGTGCAGCCTTCCGCGTCGCCCGCAAGGAGCGTCCGTTCCCCATCGATGCCATCGTGATCCTGCCGGATCACTTGCACGTCATGTTCACGTTACCATTGGAAGATTCGGACTTCCCCGGGCGATGGCGGCGGATCAAGAGCTTGTTCACCCGGCAAGTCGTCGCTCGCGGCTTTTCCGCCGAACGCAACGACAAGGGCGAATACCGGCTGTGGCAACGGAGATTCTGGGAACACACGATCCGGGATGAGGCGGATTTCGAGCGGCACGCTGACTATATTCACTACAATCCGGTGAAGCATGGGCTGGTCTCGCAAGTGGTCGACTGGCCCTATTCGTCCTTTCATCGCTATGTCCGGCAGGGAATCCTGCCGCCCGATTGGGGCGGCAATGTCGTTGTGCCCACCAAGGGTTTCGGTGGATCCAGATAGGCCGCAAAGAATCCGTAGCCCGGATGGAGCGAAGCGAAATCCGAGGGCGCTGATGGGCCGATCCCGCATTCCGCTACGCTTCATGCGGGCTACAGGCTGTCGTCCGTCCTCTGTCCTTCCAAACGTGTAATCTATTGATTCAATTTGTGTTCGCCGGCCTTCCGAGCGCGCGGTCGCCACCGGCGGCGCGGCGTGCTAGGGGAGGGCGGGCGTGTGGATCCATCGGGGGCGCGAGCCGACATGCAGGCCGCCATCAAGAGCGCCGGACGCCGGCTGCGCGTCGGGGTCGTCGGCGTCGGCGTCATGGGCAGCAACCACGCCCGCGTGCTGGCCGAGCTTCCCGGCGTCGAGTTCGTCGGCGTCGCCGACCCGGACCGCGCCCAAGCGCGCTCGGTGGCGCAGGCGCTGGGCTGCGCCGAGGTTGCCGACTGCGCGACCTTGCTCGATGCCGGCCTCGACGCCGTCACCATCGCGGCCCCCACCCATCTGCACCATGAGATTGCGCTCGCCTGCATCGCCCGCGGCGTCCACGTGCTGGTCGAGAAGCCGATCGCCTCGACCATCGAGGAGGGGCGCGGCATCGTCGCCGCCGCGCGGCGTGCCGGCGTGGCCCTGATGGTCGGCCACGTCGAGCGGTTCAATCCGGCCGTGCAGGCGATCAAGGACGCGCTGCGCGGCGAGGACATCCTCTCGATCGCCATCACCCGGGTCGGCCCGTTCCCGCCGCGCATGTCGAACGTCGGCGTCGTCATCGACCTCGCGGTCCACGACATCGACCTGATCCGCTGGTTCACCGATTCCGAGATCGTCGAGGTGCAGCCGCAGCTCTCGAGCGCGGTCGCCGAGCGCGAGGACATCGCGCTCCTGCAGTTCCGCACCGCCTCCGGCGTGCTCGCCCACATCAACACCAACTGGCTCACCCCGTTCAAGGCGCGCGACGTGCAGGTCGCCACCCGCCGCAAATACGTGATGGCGGATTTGCTCACCCGCCAGGTCACCGAATGCTTCGGCTTCCA
>DASZJC010000627.1:0-2069 GCA_035948495.1 Xanthobacteraceae bacterium
GTGGTGATGGCGCCGCATCTCGTCTGGCTCGTGCGCAACGACTTCCTGCCGTTCACCTATGCGTCCGCCCGGGCGGTGCCGTCGCATGGCGCGCTGGACCACCTGGTGCATCCGCTGGTGTTTGCCGCGAGCCAGGCCGCCGCGCTGATCCCGGCGCTTGCGATTGCCTCGCCGCTGCGCTGGCCGCGGTCGGAGGCTGCGGCCGTGAAGGTCGACCGCTTCGACCGGCGGATCGTCACCCTGCTGGCCTTCGGGCCGGCCGCGACGATCATCGCGCTCTCTGCCGTCACCGGCCGCGGCCTCGTCGCCATGTGGGGCTACCCGCTGTGGCTCTTTCTCGGCCTATGGATCGTCATGGCGATCGGAGCCGTGATCGACCGCCCCCGGCTGGCGCGCATCACGGCCATTTGGGCGATCGTCTTCGCCGGCCTCGCCGGAGCCTTCATCGCCGATTACGCCGTGCTTCCCTCGATCGATCATCGCTACCGCGCCGCCTTCTTCCCCGGCGACCGCCTGGCGGCGGAGATCGATAACCGGTTCCGCGCTGCGACCGGCACGCCGCTGCGCTACGTCATCGCCAGCATGTGGGTGGGCGGCAACGTCGCGCATTATTCCGCGGATCACGCGCAGGTGCTGATCGACGGCAATCCGCGCCGCACGCCGTGGATCGACCTTGCCGACCTCAGCGCGCGCGGTGCCGCCGTGGTCTGGGTCGTCGGCGATCGCACCAGCGTGCCGCCGGAATATCGCCCCATCGCGCCCGACGCGCAGGTCGGCGCGTCGTTCACGCTGCCGGCCCGCAACGGCGTCGGCGAGGTCGAGGTCGGCTGGGCGATCCTGCCGCCGGCAAACTAGATGGCGGCGTTGACGCCGGCGGGGACGCGCGCCAAGGTCCGCGCAAATTCAACGGGTCTCTGCGTTTCGTGAGAGCCTGGAAGCAGCTGGAATCCCGCTACCTCAAGCCGCTTGCGCGCCGGCTCGAGCCGTGGCGGCAGGTGCGCTACGGCGACGTGCAGGTTTACTACAAGCGCCACCTCGACGGCGGCGGCAGTTCGTTCGGCCAGGACTACGTTCCGTTCCTGCACGACCGCGGCATGCCGCGGCAGGCCCGTGTGTTCGAATGGTGCGCGGGGCCGGGATTCATCGGGTTTTCTCTCCTCGGCTTCGGCCTGTGCGACACACTCTGTCTCGCCGACGTGAACCCGCAAGCCCTCGCCGCGTGCCGACGAACGATCGCGGCGAGCGGATTGGCCGACCGGGTGTCGCTCTACCGTTCCGACAATCTCAAGGACGTTCCGCCGACCGAGCAATGGGACCTCGTGGTCGGCAACCCGCCGCATTTCGATGTCGCGCAAAGCGGCGAGTTGCGCTTCGCGGACGCGGGCTGGCACCTGCACCGGGAGTTTTTCGCCTCGGTCGGCCGTTTCCTCAAACCGGGCGGCGTGCTCTTGATCCAGGAGAACAACCAGGGCTCGACCGCCGAGACGTTCCGCGCGATGATCGATGCGGCGGGGCTCTCGCTCGTCGCCGTGCACGGCGGCGAGCCGCGCCTGACGCCCTACACCCGCATCTACTATCTCGGCGTGATGCGGCGCGGCGAGACGCCGCCCGCATGGCTCACGGCCAAGGCGGCGTAGCCCGTCCGCCCCGCCATATTTGCCGCGGACGCGGCGCATGCTATAGAAAGCCTGTCCCCACAACCTCGGTCGCACGATGGCTCTACGTCTTTTGGCGCCTCAGTTCCTCGCGCTCTACTGCTTCGCCGCCGCCGGCTTTTACGTGCATTACCGCGGCAGGGTGCGCCACGGCTTTTTCCGCCAGCTGACCGACCATTCAACCCTGCTCGCCCCCTACAACGCGCTGATGTACCTGTTCTCGGCGGTACCCAACCGCCCGGTGCTCCCGCCCGGCGATTTTCCCGAACTCGTCAAGCTGCGCGAGAATTGGCAGACCATCCGCGAGGAGGCCCTCAAGCTGTTCGACGAGGGCTACATCCGTGCGTCGGCGAAATACAACGACTGGGGCTTCAACTCGTTTTTCCGCAGCGGCTGGAAGCGCTTTTATCTCAA
>DASZJC010000628.1:0-2709 GCA_035948495.1 Xanthobacteraceae bacterium
CGGCGCCGCTCATCCGGGCTGCATCGGCGTCACCCCCGGCAGCGCCAGCACCAGGTCGCGGAACGCGGTGCCGCGCACCTCGAAATTCGGATACTGGTCGAACGACGCGCAGGCGGGCGAGAGCAGCACCACCGGCTCGGCGAGCCCCGCCGCCGCGGCGTCGGCCGCGGCAAGCGCGACCGCGCGATCGAGGGTCCCGGCGGCCGCGTGGGGCACCCGGCCGTCGAGGGTGGCGGCGAACTCGTCGGCCGCCTCGCCAATCAGATAGGCCTTGCGGATGCGCGGGAAGAAGCCGGCAAGGCTCGTGATCCCGCCCGACTTCGCCTTGCCGCCGGCGATCCAGAAAATATCGGTGAAGCTCGCGAGCGCGCGCGCCGCGGCGTCGGCGTTGGTGGCCTTGGAATCGTTGACGAACAGCACGCTGTCCTGGCGGCCGACCTGCTCCATGCGGTGGGCAAGACCGGGAAACGAGACGAGGCCGTGCTGGATCGCCGCCTCGCTCAGCCCGAGCGCGAGCGCGGCGCCGACCGCGCAGGCGGCGTTCTGGGCGTTATGCAGGCCGCGCAACGAGCCGATGCCGCCGATGCGGGCGACCGCACGCGCGGTGCCGCCGGCAGCGCGCATCACCTGTTCGGCCTCGACGTAGAGCCCGTCGGGCAGCGGCCGGCGCACCGAGACCCGCACGACGGGGCGGCCGGCGCGCTCGAGGCGGTCGGCGGCCGCCTGGCCCCAATTGTCGTCGACGCCGACGATCGGCGTGCCGCCCGGCCCAACGCCTGCGACCAGCCGCTCCTTGATGGCGGCGTACTCGCGCAAGGTGCCGTGGCGGTCGAGATGGTCCTCGCTGACGTTGAGCAAAATGCCGACCGAAGGATCGAGGCTCGGTGCGAGATCGATCTGATAGGACGAGCACTCGATCACGTGGGCATGGCCGCGGCGCGGCGGCTCGAGCGAGAGGATGGCGGTGCCGATGTTGCCGCCGCGCTCGGCCGAATAGCCCGCCGCGGCGAGCACGTGGGCGACGAGCGCGGTGGTGGTCGACTTGCCGTTGGTGCCGGTGATGGCGATGAACGGCGCGGCGGGGGCGACGGCGCGGCGCTGGCGGCAGTAAAGCTCGATGTCGCCGATCACCTCGACGGCGGCGTTGCGCGCGAGCCCGACCGACCAGTGCGGCGCCGGATGGGTGAGCGGCACCCCGGGCGAGAGCACGAGCGCTGAGACGCGCGACCAGTCGATGCGCCGCAGATCGGCGACGGCAAAGCCTTGGCCGGCCGCTTGCGCGGCGTTGCGCGGCTCGTCGTCGAAGGCGACGACCTCGGCGCCGCCGGCCGCGAGCGAGCGGCAGGTCGCAAGCCCGGACGCGCCGAGGCCGAACACCGCAAGCGTGCGTCCGGCAAAGGCGGTGAGCGGAATCATCGCAGCTTGAGGGTGGAGAGACCGGCGAGCGCCAGGACGAAGGCGACGATCCAGAAGCGGATGACGATCTGCGCCTCGGTCCAGCCGAGCTTTTCGAAATGGTGGTGGATCGGCGCCATGCGGAACACGCGCCGGCCGGTGAGCCGGAACGAGAGCACCTGCACGATCACCGAGACCGCCTCGAGCACGAACAGGCCCCCGATGATCGCCAGCACGATCTCGTGCTTGGTGGCGACCGCGATCGCCCCGAGCAGGCCGCCGAGCGCGAGCGAACCGGTGTCGCCCATGAAGATCGAGGCGGGCGGCGCATTGAACCACAAGAAGCCGACGCCGGCGCCGATCACCGCGCTGCACACGACCGCCAGCTCGCCGGTGCCGGCGACGAAATGGATCTGCAGATAATCGGCGAACACCGCGTTGCCGACGAGATAGGAGATCATGCCGAAGCTGCCCGCCGCCACCATCACCGGCACGATGGCGAGCCCGTCGAGCCCGTCGGTGAGGTTCACCGCGTTGCCGGCGCCGACGATGATGAAGGCGCCGAAGGCGATGAAGAACCAGCCGAGGTCGAACACCAGCTCCTTGAAGAACGGGAAGGTGAGCGAGGTCGAGAACGGCACGCGGCCGAGATGCGCCAGCGCATAACAGGCGGTCCCGGCGATCAGCGCCTCGGCCAACAGCCGGGTGCGGCCGGAAAACCCCTCGTGGCTCTGTTTGGTCACCTTCAGATAGTCGTCGTAGAAGCCGACCAGGCCGAAGCTCAAGGTGACCGCCAGCACCACCCAGACGTAGGGGTTGGCCAGGTTGGCCCACAGGAGAGTCGAGACCAGGAGGCCGGAGAGGATCATCAGGCCGCCCATGGTGGGCGTGCCCTTCTTGGTGACGAGATGGGATTCCGGCCCGTCCGCCCGGATCGGCTGGCCCTTGCCCTGCTTGACGCGCAGCAGGTTGATGATGGACGGCCCGAACAGGAACACGAAGACGAGCGCGGTGACGACCGCGCCGACCGCGCGGAACGTGAGGTAGCGGAAGACGTTAAGGACCGAGAGGCGGTCCGAGAGGTCGATCAGCCAATAGAGCATGGGTTCAACCCTGCGCCGGCGCGGTTTCGCCGGCCTCGTGCCGGGCGTAGCGGCGCTCCAGCGCCGCGACGATCGGCCCCATGCGCGAGCCGAGCGACCCCTTCACCATGACGGCATCCCCGGCGCGCACCGCCGCCACCACCCGCGGCTCGAGCGCCGCCGCCGCCTCCGCATAGGCGCCGCGCCGCTCGGAGGGAAGGGCCTGCCACAG
>DASZJC010000629.1:0-2440 GCA_035948495.1 Xanthobacteraceae bacterium
TATCAGCTCGACATTTTCGCCGGGCCCGGCCACAGCGGCGGACCGGTGATCGATTCCACCGGCAAGGTGATCGCGATCATGTCGATGCGGCGCACCAGTGCCGAGCACGTGTCGTTTGCGGTGCCGGTCTCCTACGTGCGCGAGCTGCTGCAACCGCAGCGCAATGCGTCGCCATAGCGGAGGCCGATCTCCAGCGTTTGCGTTCTGCCCTGGCCAGTCGGCAACAATAAAAACACGCGCAACCGAGTTCGAACATGGTTCAAGCCCCGGCCGGCATGGAAATCATCGGCGCCATGCGCACCGATACCGGATTGGTGCGCAGCCACAACGAAGACGCGGTGGCATGGGTGACGCCGCACGATGACGACGCCGCCCTCAATCGCGGCAGCCTCGCCTTGGTCGCCGACGGCATGGGCGGCCACGCCGCCGGCGAAGTGGCAAGCGCGCTCGCCGCCGACGTGATCCGCCGCCTGTATTACGATCTCGACGGCGCGATCCCGCAGGTGCTGGCGAACGCCTTCACCACCGCCAACCGCGCCATCATCGAATACGCGCAAGAGCATCCGGAATGCCGCGGCATGGGCACGACCTGCACTGTGCTCGCGTTCCGCGATCAGCACGCCTGGCTTGCCCACATCGGCGACAGCCGCGCCTATCTGCTGCGCGACCGCCGACTGACCCAGCTCAGCGAGGACCAGACCCTGGTCGCCAAGCTGGTCAGCGAAGGCACCCTCACCCATGAGGAAGCCGACCACAGCCCGATGCACAATGTCATCCTGCAGGCGCTCGGCACCACCTCCAACATCAAGCCGATAATCGGCGCCAAGGGCCTGCCGCTGCAAATAGGCGATGTTTTGATCCTGTGTTCCGACGGGGTCAGCAACATGGTCCCGAACGAGAAGATCGCCGAAGTCGCCTCCCGCCTGCCGCCGCAGGAAGCCTGCGACGCCTTGATCGAAGCGGCGCTGGCCGCCGGCGGCGACGACAACGCCTCGCTCGGCGTTTTCAACGTCACGTCCGGCGCCGCGCCGAAACGCGTCGAGCCGACCACACGGCGCATCACGCTGCCGATCGGCGGCGGCGGCGGCAACCAGAATCCCAGCACGAGCCCGCTGTCGCGATGACGCAAACGGTCGGCCAGTACGAGATTCGCGAGCTGCTCGGCGAGGGCGGCATCGGGCAAGTCCACGCCGCCTACGACACCGTGCTGCAGCGCGAAGTGGCGATGAAGTCGTTGCGTCCCGAGATGTTGAGCGACACCAACTTCGCCGACCGCTTCCGCGCCGAGGCGACGAGCCTCGCCAGGCTCAATCACCCCAACATCACCACGCTCTACTCGCTCATCCCGGACGGCAAGAATCTCTACATGGTGATGGAGCTGGTACGCGGCCACACGCTCGACGACATATTGGCCAAGCGCAACGCGCCGCTCGACGTGCGCGAAAGCCTCGCCATCATTGCCCAGGCCGCCGATGGGCTGGCCTACGCGCACAGCATGGGCGTGATCCACCGCGACATCAAACCGTCGAACCTGATGGTGGCGGAAAACGGCGTGCTCAAGATCATGGACTTCGGTATCGCCCGCGTCCGCGGCAGCCAGCGCCTGACCCGCAGCGGCAGCATCGTCGGCACGCTCGCCTATATGGCGCCCGAGCAGTTGCGCGGCGAGGAAGGCGACGAGGCTTGCGACCTCTACAGCCTCGCCATCGTGCTCTACGAAATGCTCACCGGCTCGCCGCCGTTTTCCGCCAACAGCGAATACGATCTGATGCAGGCGCAGATCAATCAAAAGCCCGACCGCCTGATCTCGCGCGTCCCCGGACTCGATTCGAAGGTCGAGGCGGCGATCATGAAGGCGCTGTCGAAGAAGCCCGCCCAGCGCTTCCCTTCGACGCGCGCGTTCAGCGATGCGCTCGGCGCCTCTTCGCTGCGCATGGATGCGCCGAAAATCCTGCACAACGACACGCGGCTGATCGAGACCCCGACCAACCCGATCCAGATCGCGCCGCCGCGCCGCTCGGCCTTCGACAGGCTGCCGAACATTCCCGGGTTGGCGCCGGAACTGCGTGCCGCGGTCTATGGCGGCGGCGCGGCCGCCGTCGCGGCGTTCGCCGTCATCGGCACCCTGTTCTTTTTTCATTCGTCGCCGCCACCAGCGGCCTCGATCGCGCCAATTCCGCCCGGGGGGATGCAGACGGCTTCAGTGCCGCCGGCCGTCAATCCGCAAACAACGAAAGTTCCGCCCGCCCCGGCAGCGAACCCGGCCGAAGCGGCCGCGCTGGCCGGCCCGCTTGCCGCCACCATCGCCGCGGCCAATCGCGGCGACCCGATCGCGCAGAACCAGCTCGGCGTCAAATATGCGCAAGGCGAGAACGGGCTGCCGCGCGACGACGTCAAAGCCGTCGAGTGGTATCGCAAGGCGGCGAACCAGGGCCTGCCC
>DASZJC010000630.1:0-6457 GCA_035948495.1 Xanthobacteraceae bacterium
CCGCGTCGCCGGCGTCGCCTTCACCGGCTCGACCGACACCGGCCGCGCCATCAACCGCGCGCTGGCCGAGAAAAAGGGTGCCATCGTGCCGCTGATCGCCGAGACCGGCGGCATCAACGCCATGATCGTCGACGCCACGGCCTTGCCCGAGCAGGTGACGGACGACGTGATCGCGTCAGCGTTCCGGTCCGCCGGCCAGCGCTGCTCCTCGCTGCGCCTGCTCTGCGTCCAGGACGACGTGGCCGACGTCATGCTCGACATGATCGCGGGCGCCGCCGCGGAACTAAAGCTGGGCGATCCGCGCGACCCCGCAACCGACGTCGGCCCGGTGATCGACCCGGACGCCAAGGCTCGGCTCGACCGGTGGGTTGCCGACCACGCAGCGCGCGCTCGCGTGCGCTATCGCTGGGATCGCGACCGGCCCTTGCCGTCGGCCGGGACCTACGTGGCGCCCACGCTCATCGACCTCCACCACGCTGCCGAGCTGACCGAGGAAGTGTTCGGGCCGATCCTGCACGTCGTGCGCTGGCCGGCCGACGCGCTCGACCGGGTGCTCGACAGCATCGCCGCCACCGGCTTCGGCCTCACCCTCGGGATCCATTCGCGCATCGACGCCACCGTCGCCCGGGTGCTGTCGCGGCTCGCCAACGGCAACGTCTACGTCAACCGCAACATGATCGGCGCGGTGGTCGGCACCCAGCCGTTCGGCGGGTGCGGCCTGTCCGGGACCGGCCCGAAGGCAGGCGGTCCGAATTATCTGCGACGGTTCGCGACCGAACAGACGGTGACGATCAACTCCGCGGCGATCGGCGGGAACGCCAGCCTGCTGGCAACCGACGACTGAGGGGCGGCACGTCTGCCGCGTCCGGCAGCCCGCTTGCCACTAACGCTGGCGTATTTCGTCGCCGTTCGTTAACTTCTTGGACGGTCCAACGGGTTATTGTTGCGTCATGAGTGATTCGCTCGATCGCCTCTACGCTGGCGTCCTCGCGGCCAAGACCGCCGATCCGTCGTCTTCGCGCACGGCCCGGCTGCTGCGTGCCGGCCGCGCCAAGATGGCCAAGAAGCTCGCCGAGGAGGCCGTCGAGGTCATCATCGACGCCATGCACGGCAGCCGCGACGCGGTCGTGCGCGAGAGCGCCGACTTGCTCTACAACCTCGTCGTGCTGTGGGTCTCCTCCGGGGTCCAGCCGAAGGACGTGTGGCGCGAGATGGAACGGCGCGAACGCCTGTTCGGCATCGCCGAAAAGCTGCACAAGGACGCCGCCGACCACGACGCGCGCCGCAAGGTGGTTACGCTCGAGAGCCGGCGTTTGCACAAGCGGCGGTGAGGGCGCACCGGCGCGCTTCCCGCGCGGTGGACTTTGCCGGTGGGCGCCGTTATGCAGGCCCGCCATGCTCCGCCGCCTCTATGACTGGTGCATCGACGCTGCAGGAAAACCGCACGCCGCCTGGCTGATGGGCGCGATTTCATTTGCGGAAAGCTCGATCTTTCCCATCCCGCCCGACACGATGCTCATCCCGATGTCGCTCGCCCGGCCCGACAAGGCCTGGTACTTCGCGACCTTGTGCACCGTGACCTCGGTCGCCGGCGGTCTGCTCGGTTACTTCATCGGCGCGGCGCTTTACGATTCCGTCGGACAATGGCTGATCCATATCTACGGGCTCGGCGACAAGGTCGAATCATTCCGCGAAGCCTACGGTCGCTACGGTGCCTGGATCATTCTGCTGAAAGGCGTGACGCCCATTCCCTACAAGTTTGTGACGATCGTCTCCGGCTTTGCCCGCTTCAACCTCCTGCTGTTCGTGCTGTGCTCGATCGCGGCGCGCGGCATGCGGTTCTATCTCACCGCCTTTCTGCTCGGCCGTTACGGCTTGCGCGCGCGCAAGATCATCGAAGAGCGGCTTGGCTTCTGGTTCGCGGTCAGCGTCGGCGTGCTGCTGGCCGGGATCGTGGCGGCGCTCTATCTGTTCTGAACGGCCACCCGCCCAATTGTGGCCAAATCTGTCCGCATAACTGGAGCAAGCTAGTCATCCGAATCGACGGCGAGGGCGACTCGTCATGATGCGGTTCCGGACGAACCTCACGCGCGCGCGCGAATATTACCCTCTCATCGTGGCTTGCCTGGTGGCCGCAGCCATAGGGCCGGCCGGCGGCCAGGAAGCGCCCCCGCGCCCCCAGCCCGACGAGGCCCCGGCGACCGCACCCGCACCCGCGCCCCGGCCCCCGCAGGGCCCAGCAGGGCCGTTTGGGACGATCGGGCGGTTCCTCGACCAATCGATCCAAGGCTTGGGGTTCGGCTTCAAAGGCGCCCGCGACCAAGTGGACGATCTCACCGGCCGAGCCGGCAACGCCGCCAAAGACGCCGCCGGATCCATCAACCGCTTGCGGCGGCCCGGCGTCGTGGCCGGACACGAGCGTTGCCCCATCGCTCCGAATGGCGCTCCCGACTGCGTCACGGCCACCGCCGCCATGTGCCGGACCAACGGATTCGAATCCGGCAGCAGCATCGACATGCAGACCGAGGAGAAATGCCCCCCGGCCGTGACCCAGCCCGGGCTGGCTTCACCTCCGCCTGACGAGAGCCAATGCTGGCTGGAGTCCTACGTCATCCGGGCGCTGTGCCGGTAGAGCATGATCCCGAAAAAGCCTGCCCCGGACTTGATCCGGGGTGGGTACCGGTTTCCCGCCTGCGCGAAGCCCCTGGCACGGTTTATAGTTTGGTTTGATGCTTCGGCGGGCGAAGGCAGGTCGGAAAAGATCATGCTCCGGCAACCGTCGCCCGCGCGCCCTTGTCACCGCGAACGGACCGTGGGATGTCAGCGCGCTCCACCATCAGGAAAAGGACCGCGCGGTGAACCTTCACGCCATGCTGCTCGAGCGGGAGGCCGCCGGCCGGCCGGTGAGGGTCGGACTGATCGGCGCCGGCAAGTTCGGCACCATGTTTCTCACCCAGGTCCGCCGCACGCCCGGCATGCACCTCGTCGGCCTCGCCGATCTCAACGTCGCGCGGGCGCATAGCCAGCTTCTCGCCGCCGGCTGGGAGGCCGCCGCGTTCGCGGCGCCGTCGCTCGGCGATGCCCTGCGCGCGCGCCGCACCCACGTCACCGCCGACGCCGATGCGCTCATCGGCTGTCCGGACATCGAGGTGATCGTCGAGGCGACCGGCGATCCCAAGACCGGCATCCGGTTCGCGCTGCGGGCGATCGAGCACGGCAAGCACATCGTGATGGTCAACGTCGAGGCCGATGCGCTGGCCGGGCCTCTGCTGGCCCGCAAGGCAAAACAGGCAGGCGTCGTCTACAGCCTCGCCTGGGGAGACCAGCCGGCGCTGATCTGCGAGCACGTGGACTGGGCGCGCGCCTGCGGTTTCACCGTGGTGGCGGCCGGCAAAGGTACGCGCTACGAGCCGAGCTATCACCAGTCGACCCCCGACACGGTATGGGACATTCTCGACAAATACCTGCAGATCAAGGACCGCAGTTCGATCAATCCGAAAATGTTCAACAGCTTCGTCGACGGCACCAAGTCGGCGATCGAGATGAGCGCGGTGTGCAACGCCACCGGGCTGCGGCCGCAGACCGAGGGCCTCGGCTTCCCGCCGGCGTCACGCTTCGAGTTGGCCGACGTGTGCAAGCCGAAGACCGCCGGCGGCACGCTCGAAAGCTCGGGCGTGACCGAAGTCGTCTCCTCCGTTTATCGCGACGGGCGCGACGTGCCGCATCATCTCGCGCTCGGCACCTATGTGGTGTTCGAGGGCGAGAGCGCATACGCGCGGCGGTGCTTTCAGGAATATCATCTGTTGCCGGACGCGAGCGGGCGCTATGCGGCGCTCTATCGGCCGATCCATTTGATCGGGCTCGAGCTCGGGATTTCGATCGCGTCCGCGACCTTGCGCAAGGAACCGACCGGCGCGCCGAGCGGCTTCCGCTCCGACGTGGTGGCGACCGCCAAGCGCGACCTCAAGGCGGGCGAAATGCTGGACGGCGAAGGCGGCTTTTGCGTGTGGGGTCGGCAGACGCCGGCCGAACGTTCGCTCGAGCGCGGCTTGCTGCCGCTCGGACTGGCGCAAAGCGTGCGGCTCACGCGCGACGTGGCGCTGGGCGCGCCATTGACCTGGGACGACGTCGCATATGATCCCGCGGATTCGGCGGTGAAAGTCCGCCGCGAAATGGAAGCGGCCTTCGGCCGGAGCAATGATCCGGCGGCCCGGTGAGGATCACGCCCGCGCGATGGTCTGCCGCCGCAGCGCCAATGCGGGCGCGGGGCGACGAAGCGACAGGGCACAAAGCGCATAAACCGCCAGCATGACGGCCGTGCCGCAAAAATAAATCGCCGTGGGAAGCTCGTTGGCGAACATGTCCCTCAAAACTGTCATTGCACCCCTCCTGATGGGCAGGTTCACGTCCCGATAAAAGGTTGGTCGCGGGGAGAGACGATTCGGTTCAAGGGCGGCGTCGAAAAATTGCGCCGTGGCTTAACCCCGATCGGATTCCGTCAAGGAGGTGGCGTTTCGGTGCGCCGGGTCCTGCTGCCGTTCGCTCTGCTCTGGCTCGCCGGCGCGGGCTTGCGCCTGACCGTGCTCGCGGTCCCGCCGGTCCTTCCGTTCATCCATGCCGACCTGCAATTGTCGGAGACCCAGGTCGGCATTCTGACCGGCCTGCCCTCGCTGCTGTTCGCGCTCGCGGCGGTGCCGGGCTCGCTCTTGATCGCGCGCGTCGGCGCGGTCGCGGCGCTTGCGATCGGACTGTTGCTCGACGGCGTGGCGTCGGGCCTACGCGGCGCCGCCCCGAGCGCGAACTGGCTCTATGCCGCCACCATCGCCATGGCGGCGGGCATCGCCATTGCGCAGCCGGCCATGCCGCCGATCGTGCGCGCCTGGCTGCCGCAGCGGATCGGGCTTGCTACCGCCGTCTACACCAACGGCTTCCTGATGGGCGCCACGGCGGCCGCGGCGCTGTCGCTGCCGCTCATCCTGCCGCTCGTCGGCGGGTCATGGCGCCTCGGCTTCGCCGTCTGGGCGGTTCCGGTGGTCGTGACCGCCGTTCTCGTGCCGGTCCTGGCGCCGCGCGGCGAGCGCCCGGCTGCCAGTGCGGCGGCCACCATCGCGCGATGGTGGCCGGACTGGCGGTCGCCCCTGCTGTGGCGGCTCGGTCTCCTGTTCGGCAGCAACAACAGCATCTATTTCACCACCAACGCGTTCCTGTCGGACTATCTCAACGCGCACGGCGCGGCCGATCTGATCGGTCCGGCCCTGACTGCCCTCAACGTCGGCCAGATCCCGGTCTCGTTTGCGCTCATCGCCGCGGCCGGGCGCCTGGAGCGCCGGCTGTGGCCCTATGTGGCGAGCGGGCTCGGGGTGCTCGCCGGGCTCGCCGGCGTGGTGTTCACCAGCGGCGCTTTCGTCATCGCGGCGGCCGCCCTCATCGGCCTGTCGCTCACGCTGACGTTCGTGCTCATCCTGGCGCTGCCGCCCGTGCTCAGCGCACCAGGCGACGTCCACCGGCTGGCGGCCGGCATGTTCACCATCAGCTATTCCACGGCCGTGCTGGTGCCGACCGCGAGCGGCCTGCTGTGGGACGCTACGGGCATGCCGGGCGCCGCGTTCGCGCCGGTCGCGCTTTGCGCGGTGCTGCTCGCCGCCCTGGCGCCGACCCTGCCGATCGGATCGCGGCGCCCCGAGCGGTAAGTCGATCGCCCATGTATCGGTTGGCGCCGCGGCGCTGTAGACTGTGCCGGCCTGCGCCGTCGAGCGTCGCGCATCAGCCGTTGAGATGGTTGCCCCATGAGCCGCCGCCCGCCCGTCGCCGATTGGACCACCGATTTCGACCACCTCGATCCGCGCTGGGTCGAGAACCCCTATCCGATCTGGGACGAGCTGCGGCAGAAATGCCCGATCGCGCACACCGAGCGCTTCATGGGCGTCTACCTGCCCACCCGCTACGAGGACGTGCGCGCGATCGCCTACGACACCGAGCACTTCTCCTCCCATCGCGTGGTCGTGCGCGAGAGCCTGCCGCCCAAGGGCGGGGCCCCGCCCATCACCACGGACCCGCCCAAGCACCAGGGCGCCAAGGCGGTGCTGCTGCCCGCCTTCACGCCCGAGGCGATCGAGCGCCACGCGCAGAAGACGCGAGACATCTGCCGCGAGCTCGTCGACCGCATCGCCGATCAGCCGGCCTGCGACGCGGCGGTCGATTATGCCCAGGAAATCCCGGTGCGGCTCATGGCGCACATGCTCGGCATTCCGGCGCAGGACGGCGAGCGCTTCCGCGGCTGGATCCACGATCTCCTCGAACTGGGCATCACCGACGACACGGTGGTGCAGCGGGCGACCGACGAGATGACCGCGTATTTCCGTGAGCAAGCGGCCAAGCGGCGCGACGCTCCGGGTGACGACCTCATCAGTCATCTGCTGGCGGCACGCATCAACGGCAATCCGCTCAGCGACAACCA